>CAYPDO010000640.1:0-2999 GCA_964409495.1 uncultured Bordetella sp. | reverse complement strand
CGCCCTGCCCGGCACGGCCGCGACCAGCGCCGCGGCCGACTGGCAGCGCGCCACCCAGGCCTTCCAGGCCGGCCGGCATGCCGAGGCCTTTGGCGTCTTTGCGCGCCTGGCGACGGCGGGCGACGCCGAGGCCGCACGCATCGCGCTGTTCATGCTCGATCACGGCCCGCGGCTCTACGGCCACGCCTGGGGTGCCACGCCGGCCGAGCACGCGCGCTGGCAGCAGCAGGCGCGCCAGGCCCGCGCACCGGCCCCCGACGGCGGCCACAGCGGCGAATGAGCCACCAGCCATGCCATGACCCACGCATCGCCCATGTCCATGACACCCCCCCAGCCTGCAAGACACGCCATGCCCAGCCGCCCCCGCCCCCGCACCCCGGCCCTGGCGCCGATCACCCGGCACCTCACGGCCCTGCTGGCCACGCTGGCGCTGGTGGCCTGCAACGGCCATGGCGACGGCGGCGGTGGCGACGAGCCGCCCGCAGCACCGCACCTGCTGATCGCACAGGCCACACCGCTGCACCATGCCGGCATGCTGAGCCTGGAGCAGCCGCCGCCGCAGCTGGCGCGCCGCCAACCCGACGCGCTGTCGGCTCAGCCCTACTGCCTGCTGACACTGCCGCAGCTGCGCCACGGCAACGCCGGCCGCTATGACCTGAGCGTGGCCTTTGCGGCCGACGGCAGCCGGGTGCTGGCGGTCTCGCTGTTCGACCGCCGCGACGGCTGGGTGGTGTGGCGGCAGCAGCCGCAGGCGGGCCAGCCGCTGGGCCGGGTTGACCGGGCACAGCGCCACATCGCGCTGCACGGCCTGCGTCTGGACGATGGCGGCCAGCACGGCTGGTCGGCCCGCCTCGATGCCCGCATCCACTACCCGGCCGACAGCGCCGGCGACACCGCCAGCAGCTGCGGCTGAGCGGCGTGGCGGGCCTCAGCGCACGGGTGGCGGGCCGGGCAAGGCCTGCAGCGCGCTGGCGCTGTGGCGCGTGTGCACGCTGTCGGCACCCAGCGCATCGGTGAGCAGGGCCAGGGCCTGGCCTTGCGCCTGGGCGGCCTCGTGCAGACGGCCGTCGCCGGCAAGGTGCTGGCCCAGGGTTTGCCACAGCAGGCCCTCGTGCGCGCTGGGCGGTGTGGCGCCGTAGGCCTGGCGCGCCAGGGCCAGCGCATCACGCAGCTGCTGCTCGGCCTGCGCCGCCTGGCCCAGCCGGCCCAGCGCCACGGCGCGCAGGCGCATCAGGTCAAGCCAGAAGCCATCGGGCACTGCCGCGTGCTGTGCCGGCGGCCCCTGCTGCGCCAGCAGCTGCGCGCTGGCCGCCTCGGCCGCCACCCAGGCCCGGCGGGCCAGCAGCAGGTGCACGCGGGCCAGCTGCCAGGCCCGCGAGGGGCCCAGCGTCAGCTGCGCCAGCGTCTGGCCGCCGGTGCTTGCCGCGCGCTGCAGCAGTGCATCGGCCTCGTCGAGCGCACCCTGCTCGATGCGGCACTGCGCCAGGCCGGTCTGCGCGGCCATCTGCAGCGGCGCCGGCAGGCCGGGGCTGTCGAGCAGCGGGGCATACAGCGCCTCCGCCTGCTGCACCTGGCCGATGGCCTGGTGGTGCCGGGCCAGGTTGATGCGCAGCACCGGCGACACCGGGCCACCGGGCGTGCGCTGCTGCAGCAGGGCCAGGGCCTGCTCGCGCAGCGCCAGGCCCTGGCGGTGCATGCCGAACACCGCGTACAGGCCGCCCTGGTTGCTGATCAGCGTGGCGGCGTTGGCGGTCTCGCCCCGGCCGATGCGGCGCAGCACGGCCAGGGCGTCGCGGTAGGCCGCATCGGCCTCAGCAAAGGCCCCCTGCAGCCCCCGCTGGTGCGCCAGCTCGCCCTGCAGCAGCGCGCGCCGGCGCCAGAAGGGCAGGCCGGCCGCGTCGAGCCCCTGCAGCGCCGTCTGCACGCTGTGCAGCACCTGCACCGGCGGCAGGCCGCGGCGGCTGTCGACATAGGCCTTCATCAGCAGGCAGTACGAGCGCACATCGGCATCCTGCGGGCCGGGCGCCAGGCCCTGCTGAAGCGCCAGATCGGCCGCCGCGTTCCGGCCGCTCAGGTCAAGCGCGTTGGCGCGCAGACAGTGCAGCTGGCGCTGCACCGTGGGCCGTTGCGACTGCAGCGGCGCTGCCAGTGCCTCATCCAGCACCTTCAGCGCATCGTGCAGGTGGCCGGTGTTGATGTGCCAGGTGGCCAGCGCATGCGCGCCGGTGGCGTGCAGCAGCGGGTCGGGCTGGCGCAGCACGTAGTGCGCGCTGGCCTCGAACAGCTGGTCCAGCGTGACCGGCCGGTCGCGGTCGACACCGTCCATCAGCACCGTGAACAGGAACTCGTGCGTGGCCTCGCTGCGCGCCAGCAGTTCCAGCGCCTGGCGCCGCTGCGCCTCGGCGCGCTGCCACTGCCAGGTGGCCATGCCGCCACCCAGCACGCTGACCAGCAGCACGGCGGCCGCCACCGACACGCCCAGCACATGGCGCCGCAGCTGCCGGCCCAGGCGGTAGCGCCAGCCGGGCGGGCGCGCCAGCACCGGCTCGTGCGCCAGACTGCGCTGCAGGTCGGCCACCAGCAGGTCCACGCAGGCATAGCGCTGGGCGGGGTCCTTGGCCAGGGCCTTGGCCAGCACCGCGTCCAGGTCGCCGCGCAGCAGGCGCGGCGCCACCGGCACGGGCCGGCCCTGGCGCCGCGCGCGCTCGGCCGCCACGCTGGCTGGCAGCACTGTCGCGGCCAGAATCGCCGCGGCCAGATCCTGCCCGGGCTGCAGCTGCAGTGCATACGGGCGTGCGCCGGTGAGCAGCTCGTACAGCACCACGCCCAGCGCGTACACATCCACCGACACGCCCGCCGCCTGGCCGTGCGCCTGCTCGGGCGCGGCGTATTCCGGGGTCAACGCGGCGCCCCATTGGCGTGTGAGCAGCGCGTCGTCGTCGGCCGGCGCGGGGGCGTCGGAAAGCGGCGCCAGCAGCTTGGCCAGGCCGAAGTCGAGC
>CAYPDO010000639.1:0-3008 GCA_964409495.1 uncultured Bordetella sp. | reverse complement strand
CCCCGACCACGAGTGGATCAACATCGAAGACCACGAGGCCGCCGTCGTCGGCATCACGCTGCATGCGCAGGATGCGCTGGGCGATGTGGTCTTCGTCGACCTGCCCGAGGTCGGCCGCAGCTACACCAAGGGCGAGGTGGCCGGCGTCGTCGAATCGGTCAAGGCCGCGGCCGACATCTTCATGCCGGTGGACGGCGAGGTGGTCGAGGTCAACGAGGCCCTGCGCGCCGACCCGGCCCTGGCCAACCGCGACCCGATGGGCGAAGGCTGGTTCTTCAAGCTGCGCGTGAGCAACCTGGCCCAGTTCGATGAACTGATGGATCCGCCCGGCTACGACGCGCTGCTCAAGACGCTGTAAGCCCCGCGGCACCGTGGCCAGCCCCGCGGTGCGCGCCCTGTTGCCGATCCGGCCCGTGTGTGGCGTCCGCCGGGCGCCGCCATGCGCCGCCGCATGTCCAGTTTCCTGCCGAACCCACCTGCCCGAGGCTCCGCCATGACTGCCGCCGCCCCCTCACCCATGCCCACCCTGGCCGATCTGGAAAACACCGGCGAATTCGCCGCCCGCCACATCGGCCCCGATGCCTCCGAGCAGGCGCAGATGCTATCGGTCATCGGCGCCGCGTCGCGCCGCGCGCTGATCGAGGCGGTGATGCCTGCGGCCATCGCGCGCAGCCGCCCGATGGACCTGCCGGCCCCGGCCACCGAGGCGCAGGCGCTGGCCGAACTGCGCACCATCGCGGCGAAGAACCAGGTGCTCAAGAGCTTCATCGGCTGCGGCTACCACGGCACGCACACGCCGGGCGTCATCCTGCGCAACATCCTCGAGAACCCGGCCTGGTACACCGCCTACACGCCCTACCAGGCCGAGATCTCGCAGGGCCGGCTGGAGGCGCTGCTGAACTTCCAGACCATGGTCACCGACCTGACGGGCCTGGCCATCGCCAATGCCTCGATGCTCGACGAGGCCACCGCCGCCGCCGAGGCCATGACCCTGGCCAAGCGCAGCGTGCGCGCCAAGGGCAACACCTTGGTCGTCTCGGGCGACATGCATCCGCAGATCCTGGAGGTGCTGGCCACGCGCGCCGAGCCGCTGGGCCTGACGCTGAAGCAGGCCGATTCGGCCGAGGCCTGGGCCAGCGCACTGGCGGCCGATGACTACTTTGCCGCCATGGCGCAATACCCGGCCAGCAGCGGCTGGCTGCACGACTGGAGCGCCGATGCCGCCACCGTGCATGGCCGGCAGGCGGCGTTCATCGTGGTGGCCGACCTGCTGGCGCTGACCGTGCTGAAGACGCCGGCCGAGATGGGCGCCGACATCGCCGTGGGCAGCACCCAGCGCTTCGGCATGCCCATGGGTGCCGGCGGCCCGCATGCGGCCTACATGGCCTGCCGCGACGAGTTCAAGCGCGCGATGCCTGGCCGCCTGGTGGGCGTCAGCATCGACAGCCATGGCGCGCCGGCCATGCGCCTGGCGCTGCAGACGCGCGAGCAGCACATCCGCCGCGAGAAGGCCACCAGCAACATCTGCACCGCCCAGGTGCTGCCGGCGGTGGTGGCCAGCATGTACGCCGTGTACCACGGCCCCGAGGGCCTGCAGCGCATCGCCCGGCGCGTGGCGCGCTACACCGCCATCCTGGTGGCCGGCCTGCGCGAACTGGGCGTGGACCTGGGCCAGACCCACCACCTCGACCGCGGCGCCTTCGACACGATCTGCCTGCACACCGGCGCCGACACCGCGCGCCTGATGCGCCGCGCGGTGAGCCTGGGCGCCAACCTGCGCCGCTGCTGGGGCGAGTACATCGCCATCACGCTGGACGAAACCACCACGCGTGACGACCTGGCGTTGCTGTGGCGCATCTTCAGCGACGACCAGCGCGCCCTGCCCAGCGTGGACGCGCTGGCAGCCACACCGGCGCTGATCCCGGTGGCGCTGCAGCGCCAGTCGGCCTTCCTGACACACCCGGTGTTCAACACCCACCACAGCGAGACCGAGATGCTGCGCTACCTGCGCAAGCTGGCCGACAAGGACCTGGCGCTCGACCGCACGATGATCCCGCTGGGCTCGTGCACGATGAAGCTCAACGCCACCAGCGAGATGATCCCCATCACCTGGCCCGAGTTCGCCAACGTGCACCCGTTCGCGCCGGCCGGGCAGCTGGCGGGTTATGCCGAGCTGAACGCACAGCTGTGCCGCTGGCTCAGCGAGGCCACCGGCTACGCCGGCATCAGCCTGCAGCCCAACGCCGGCTCGCAGGGTGAATACGCCGGCCTGCTGGTGATCCGCGCCTGGCACCGCAGCCGCGGTGACCACCAGCGCACCATCTGCCTGATCCCCGAATCGGCGCACGGCACCAACCCGGCCTCGGCCCAGATGGTGGGCATGCAGGTGGTGGTGGTGAAGTGCGACGCCAACGGCGCGGTCGACCTGGCCGATCTGGAAGCCAAGTGCGCCCAGCACGCCGACCGCCTGGCGGCGATGATGATCACCTACCCCAGCACCTACGGCGTGTACGACGCCGAGGTGAAGGCCCTGTGCGCCACCGTGCACCGCCACGGCGGCCGCGTGTATGTGGACGGCGCCAACATGAACGCGCTGGTGGGCCTGGCCGCGCCGGGCGAGTTTGGCGGCGATGTCAGCCACCTGAACCTGCACAAGACCTTCTGCATCCCGCACGGCGGCGGCGGCCCCGGCGTGGGCCCGGTGTGCGTGGTGGAGGATCTGGTGCCCTTCCTGCCGGCGCACCAGACCGGCGGCATCGGCGGTGAGCAGTCCACCGGCGCGGTGAGTGCTGCGCCGCTGGGCAATGCCGCGGTGCTGCCGATCAGCTGGATGTACATCCGCATGATGGGTGCCGCAGGCCTGACCGCCGCCACCGAGAACGCCGTGCTGGCCGCCAACTACGTGGCCGCGCGCCTGGCCGGGCACTACGACATCCACTACTCCAGCAATGTGCCGGCGCTCAAGGGCGGCGGCGCCGCAGCGCTCGGCGCGAGCGAAGCACCGTACC
>CAYPDO010000638.1:0-3009 GCA_964409495.1 uncultured Bordetella sp. | reverse complement strand
GGCCGCCGACGGATCCAGGCCGCTGAAGAACTGCTTGGCGATGATCGCCGCCAGCGAACCGTAGAGGTAGAAGTCGTACCACTCGAACACCGTGCCGAGTGACGACGCGAAGATCACCTTCTTCTCTTCGGCGGTCATCGGCGCCGCAGCGCCACCACCTTTCATGCCCATGTTGGCTGTTGCCATGCTGTTGTCTCCAGTTTCCGAGGTGCGGCGCGCCAGATGGGGCGCCGCGTGGGCCGGACTGTCGAATCACCGTCTGACCGATGTCTGACGCGAAGCCAACAGAAGCTGACAAATTCCGGTGCAACCCGGAGGCCGTGTTTCAGCATGTGAGACACAGGCCGGGTTCGTCGGGAAAACCCCGGCGCCGCGCTGAGGGGGTGCGGCGCGCGCGCCGTCAGCGTCGGCGCGGTCCGTGGGTCGGCGTGCCGGGCCGCGCGCGGGCCAGCCACTGCGCGCGGCGTGCGTCCAGCAGCGTCCACACGGCCCGCCGGGCGTCGTCGTCCAGACGGCCCCAGGCCGCGATCTCGTCGAGCGTGCGCAGGCAGCCCTCGCACCAGCCGCTGGCCGCATCCATGCGGCACACGTTGATGCAGGGGCTGGGCACGGGGGTTGTCCGGCTCATGCGGCCTCGGTCACATCGGCCGCCGGCGCGCCGGTCATGGCCAGCAGCTGCTCCGGCGTGGCCGGGAACACACCGTTCGGATGCCCCGCGGCGGCCCACACGGTATCGAAGCGGAACAGCTCGCGGTCGATCAGCACCACCGGGGGCGTGGCATGCGCCAACGGCGACACGCCGCCGATCGAGAAGCCGGTGCGGGCCTTCACGAAGTCGGCATCTGCCCGGCCCACGGGCCCGACCAGGGCCGCGACCTTGGCGGTGTCCACGCGCTTGTCGCCGCTGGTCACCACCAGCACCGCGCGCTCGTCGTCCTGGTGGGCCGCCTTCAGCCGGAAGATCACGCTCTTGGCGATCTGGCCCACCTGCACGCCCAGCGCGTCGGCGGCCTCGGCGCAGGTGCGCGCCGATTGCTCGAGCCACCGCGCCGGGTGCGGGTGGCCACGCTCGGCCAGCGCCGCGGCCACGCGCCGGAAGCCCTCGGGGCGGTCTGCCAGTGCCGCGTCGGCGGCGGCCGGTCGGGCGTGATCGTTCATGCAAACACCCGGCCCTTGCGGGTGAGCAGCGCCCGGCCCACGCGCGAGACCGGCGGGCGGCCCAGCACCTCGCTGATGAAGCCGCCGGCCTCCACCAGTGCATCCAGGTCGATGCCGGTCTCGATGCCCAGCCCCTGCAGCATGAACACCACGTCTTCGGTGGCCACATTGCCGGTGGCGCCCTTGGCATAGGGGCAGCCGCCCAGGCCGGCCACGCTGGCGTCGAAGCTGTGGATGCCCAGCTCCAGGCAGGCATAGATATTCACCAGCGCCTGGCCGTAGGTGTCATGGAAATGCCCGCTCACCTCGGCCATCGGAAAGTGCTTCAGCGCCCGTTCCATCGCCGCCTGCACGCGGCGCGGCGTGCCCACGCCGATGGTGTCGGCCACGCCGCAGTGCTGCACGCCGATGTCCTTCAGCCGGCGCGCCACGTCGTCCACGGCATCGGCGCTCACCTCGCCCTGGTAGGGGCAGCCCAGTGCGCAGGAGATGGCCGCGCGCACCTTCACGCCGGCGTCGCGCGCGGCGGCCACCACCGGCGCGAAACGCTCGATGCTCTCGGCAATGCTGCAGTTGATGTTCTTCTGGCTGAAGGCCTCGCTGGCCGCGCCGAACACCACCACCTCGTCGGGCCAGGTCTTGCCGCGCTGGTCGGGGCCGCCCGCCAGCGCGGCCTCCAGCCCCTTCAGATTGGGCGTCAGCACGCTGTAGCGCACGCCTGGCGCGCGCTGGATGGCGGCCATCACCGCGGCGTTGTCGGCCATTTGCGGCACCCACTTGGGGCTGACATAGCTGGTGACCTCGATCTCGCGCAGCCCGGCCGCCTGCAGGCGCTGCACCAGCGCCACCTTGTGCGCGGTGCTCACTGGCTGCTTCTCGTTCTGCAGGCCGTCGCGCGGGCCCACTTCCACCAGGGTGACACGGGAGGGAATCATCGCCATCTTTCTTGGTCGGGCGCCACTATAGCCAGCCGGCGGTGGCTGACATGACGCCATGGCCGGCGCCGCGCGGGCCATGGTGCGGGGTTGGGGATGGAGGTCGCGCCGTTCACGCGTACGATCGGTGCACCGGGCCCAACACCGCCTTGACACCCGAGGCCCGCCGGAGACACGTTTGCCCAGCCCCCTGAGCCGCCCCCAGATCGCGCAGCGCATCCATGACCTGCTGCTGGGCGAGATCGGCCACGGCATCCAGATCGAGCGCCTGCTCGGCGATGCACGGTATGCGCGCGATGTGCTGCTGGTGTGCGACGCCTGCGTGGGCAGCGAGCTGATGGCCTTGTCGGCGATGTTCCGCGAGGTCACGGCGGCGATGCCGGCGCATCTGGCCGAGCGCCACGAGCCGCCGGGCCATGCCCAGCAGGCCAACGACTGGGCGCGCGACACCTCGGGCTTCGGCCTGTCGCAGCCGCCGCCGATGCCGCTGGATCCGCAAGGCCGCGACGACAGCGACTTCACGCATGCGGTGGAGCGCCGCCGCAGCTGGCTGGGGCGCTGGCGCAAGGAGTGAAATGGGGCACCCGGCCTCGCGAGTACGCGAGGCCACCCGCCGGGCGGGTGCGGGCCGGCTTGGGAGCGGCCCGGCGCTCGGCCCGCTGACTGGGGCACCCGGCCCCGCGAGTACGCGGGGCCACCCGCCGGGCGGGTGCGGGCCAGCTTGGGAGCGGCCCGGCGCTCGGCCCGTTGAGTGGGGCACCCGGCGCCACGGACAAGTGGCGCCACCCGCCACGCCACCGCTCATGCCGGCTCGAGGCGCAGCAGTTCGCCGCCTTCGGCCACCTGGTCACCCACGCCGTAGAGCAGCTCGGCCACCACGCCGTCACGCGGCGCGGTGAGGGTGTGTTCCATCTTC
>CAYPDO010000637.1:0-3015 GCA_964409495.1 uncultured Bordetella sp. | reverse complement strand
TGCGCGCCCGCCGCGGCGGCGATGGCCACGGCCTCGGTGCTGGCCAGTTCATCATGCGTGCCATGGCCGATGGCCAGCATCCGGTCGAGCCAGGCGTTGAGCGCCGGGTACGGCGCCAGGATCTCGGCCACCGGGCCAGCCTGTCGCACGAACCACAGGCAATGCGCCACCGAGAAGTCGGCGATCGAGCGCTCGGCGCCCAGCAGGTGCGGCGTGCCACGGGCCAGTTGCGCCTCCAGCCCGGCCAATGCCGCCTGCAACTGCACCGTGGCATCGGCCAGCGTGGGCCGCGCCATGCCGGAGGTGAAGGCCGCACGGTCGGTGCGGAAGGTTTTCACCGTCTCGGGTGTCGGGTTGGGCAGGATGGCGGCGGCACCGGCCGGCTGCATGGCCACCGTGGCGGCCAGCCAGAACAGCGTGAAATCGGCCCACTGCGCCAGGTGGGACGCCAGCGGCGCACTGGCCGGGAACAGCGTGGGCGTCGGCTGGCGCGCCTCCAGCACGCGGGCGATCAAGGCGGTGTCGCAGTACACGTCGGCGCCGATCTGCAGCAGCGGCGTCTTGCGGTAGCCGCCGGTCAGCGCGATGACCTCGGGCTTGGGCATCACGCTGGGGATGATGATCACCGAGCGCCAGGCCAGGCCCTTGGCGCCCAGCAACAGCCGCGCCTTCTCGGCAAACGGCGACATCGGGTAGTGGTGCAGGATCAGGTCGCTCATCTGGCGGGTTTCCTTGGCGGGTGTTCGGGTCGGGGCATGTCACTGCAACTGGGCTCGGGCCACGATGGCATCCAGATCGCAGCCCGCAGGCAGCGCACCGAACACATCGCAGCCCTCGGCCAGGCGGCCGGCGCAGAAGGCCTGGAACACCGCAGCGCTGCTGTGCTGGTACAGCAGCGCGGCCTGCAGCACCAGTGCGGTGTCGCGCGCCAGGCGGCGGGCGCGGGCTTCGTCCACGCCGCCATCCAGGCCGTCCAGCACGCGGGCCAATGCGGCATCGAGCGCCGGGTGCGCGCCTTGGGCCGGGCGCATCTCGTGGGCCAGCGCCTCGGCCACCGGGCCGCTGCGCAGTGCGCGCAGCAGGTCGAGGGCCATGATGTTGCCGGCGCCTTCCCAGATCGAGTTGAGCGGCATCTCACGGTAGATGCGGGCCATCACGCCCTCGCCGCCCTCCTCCACATAGCCGTTGCCGCCCAGGCATTCCATGGCCTCTTGTGCAAAGGCCGCGCCGCGCTTGCAGATCCAGAACTTGGCAATCGGCGTGAGCACGCGGCCGATCAGCTTCTCGTGCCCGCTGGCATCGCTGCCGTTCTCGGTGGCATCCACCGCGCGCGCCAGGCGCAGCGCCAGCGCGGTGGCGGCCTCGCTTTCCAGCGCCAGGTCGGCCAGCACGTTCTTCATCAGCGGCTGCTCGATCAGGTGCTTGCCGAAGGCCTGGCGCTGGGCCGCGTGGTGCAGCGCGATCGACAGCGCCTGGCGCATCAGCCCGGCGGTGCCGAGCGCGCAATCCAGCCGGGTGAGCACGCCCATGGCCAGGATCTGCGGGATGCCGCGGCCCTCGTCGCCCACGCGCCAGCCGATGGCGCCGTGGAACTCCACCTCGCTGCTGGCGTTGGCGTGGTTGCCCAGCTTGTCCTTCAGGCGCTGCACGCGCAGTGCGTTCAGGCCGCCACCCACCCAGTCGGGCCGCCAGCGCGGCACGAAGAAGCAGCTCAGCCCGGCGGGCGTGCGCGCCAGCACCAGATGGGCATCGCACATCGGCGCCGAAAAGAACCACTTGTGGCCGGTGATGCGGTAGCGCTGGCCCCAGGCGTCCACGTTGTCAGCGCCATCGGGCACGGCCTCGGTGCTGTTGGCGCGCACATCCGAGCCGCCCTGCTTCTCGGTCATGCCCATGCCCATGGTCAGGCCGTGTTTCTGGTCAAAGGGCAGAAAGCGTTCGTCATACGTGGTGCTGGCCAGGCCCGGGCCCCAGGCGGCGTGGAGGGCCGGGTTGTCGCGCAGCGCGGCGGTGACGGCATAGGTCATCGAGATCGGGCACAGCATGCTGGGCTCGGCCTCGGTGAACAGCATGAAGGCCGCGGCGCGGCGGATGTGGCCGCCCGGCCCCTGCGTGAACGGCGTGCCGTGCAGGCCGGCGCGCATGGCCGCGGCCATCAGCGCGTGGTAGCTGGGGTGGAACTCCACCTCGTCGATGCGCCGGCCCAGGCGGTCATGGGTGTGCAGCACCGGCTGGTGCCGGTTGGCCAGGCGCGCATGGCGCTGCATCGCGGCCGAGCCGGCCTCGGCGCCCAGTGCAATGAACGGCGCCTCGTCCACCCCCGGCAGGTTGAAGGCCAGCGCATCGCGCAAGGCCCGGTTGCCGGCATACAGGTTGGCGCCGGCCAGAGGCTCAGCCTGGTTGAGGACCTCGTGCGTGATCACCGGTGCATGCATGGCTGTCTCCAAGGGTGGGCCCGGCGGTTCAGGGCGCGCGCCACATCTCCAGATGCGGGATGCCGTCTTCCAGGTAGGGCTCGCCCACCGCGGCAAAGCCGTGACGGCCGTAGAAGCGCTGAAGATGCGCCTGCGCGCTGATGCGGTTGCCCTGGCCTGGCCAGGCCTGCGCACAGCGCGCCACGCCCTCGCCCACCAGCGCATGGCCGGCGCCGGTGCCGCGCAGCGCGGCGTCCACCACCACGCGGCCGATGGACGGCTCGGCGTATTTCAGCCCGGGATCGACCACGCGCAGGTAGGTGCGCAGCTCACCCTGCGCATCGCGGCCGAACAGGTGCCAGCTGCGCTGATCGAGCCCGTCGGGATCGAGGTATGGCCCCTGCTCCAGGATGAAGATGCGGCAGCGCAAGGCGAGCATCTCGTAGACCTGCAGGCCGGTCAGCGCGTCGAAGCGCAGCCAGGTCCATTGCAGGGGCACGGCGGTCATCGGGCTCAGATGAGCTTGACCAGTTGCTTGCCGAAGTTGCGGCCCTTCAGCAGGCCCAGGAAGGCCTCGGGCGCGGCGGCCAGATCGGGGGCC
>CAYPDO010000636.1:0-3029 GCA_964409495.1 uncultured Bordetella sp. | reverse complement strand
CGCGCGAAGGCATCGACGCGGTGGTGGTGTTCTCATCGGCCATGGCGCCCTACGCTGCGCACGCGCCCGGGCGGCCGGTGCTGCTTGACCTGGTGGATGTCGACTCGGCCAAGTGGACCGAATACGCCGGCAAGCATGCCTGGCCGATGTCGTGGGTCTACCGCCGCGAGGGCGCCAGCCTGCTGCACTACGAACGCCAGGTCGTGCGCGACGCCGCCCAGTCCTTCCTGGTCACTGACAAGGAAGTGGCGCTGTTCGAGCGCCTGGCGCCTGACTGCCTGGGCCGCGTGGCCGCCGTCGGCAATGGGGTGGATGCCGACATGTTCACGCCTGCGGTTGCGCTGCCCTCGCCGTTTGCCGCCGATGAACTGCCGTTGGTGTTCACCGGCGCGATGGACTACTGGCCCAATGTGGACGCAGTGAGCTGGTTCGTGCAGGCCATGCTGCCCGCGCTGCGCCAGCGCTGGCCGCGCGCGCGCTTCCACATCGTGGGCCGCGCACCCAGTGCCGCGGTGCAGGTCCTGGCCAGCGAGGCGGTGAACGTCACCGGCACGGTGCCCGATGTGCGGCCGTATCTGCAGCATGCGCGCGCCGTGGTGGCGCCGCTGCGCCTGGCGCGTGGCGTGCAGAACAAGGTGCTCGAGGCCATGGCCATGGCGCGGCCGGTGGTGTGCGCGGCCAGCTGCGCCGAGGCCATTGCCGCCACCGATGCCGAGCACCTGGCCGCGGCCACGGCACCCGATGACTACGTGCGCCGGCTCGACGCCCTGCTGCACGACAGCGCGGGCGCCGAAGTCCTGGGCCAGCGCGCGCGGCGCTTCGTGCTGGACCACTACAGCTGGGCGGCGCGGCTGGCGCCGCTCGATCGTTTTCTCGATCATGCGCTGGCCCCGACCCGCAGCGCACCGACACCGGCATTTGCATGAACACCGCCACCTTGCCCGCACTCCGCATCCCGTCCGTCTGGCGCGGGCCCGGCCTGGCCATGCTGGCCTACCTGGTGGCGGTGCTGTACGTCTACCGCGTCACCGCGCTGGGCATGGTCGAGATCTGGGACCGCTCGGAGACCTTCACCCATGCCTTCGTGGTGCCACCCATCTCGCTGTGGCTGATCTGGCGCCAGCGCGAGGCCCTGGCGGCGCTGACGCCGCGCGCCCAGCCCTGGATGCTGCTGCCGCTGGCGCTGCTGGCCGCGCTGTGGTGGCTGGCCGACCGGGTGGTGGTCAACGCGGCCGCGCACTTCGCCTTCACCGGCCTGCTGGTGGCCGGCGTGCCGGCCATCCTGGGCTGGGCGGTCACGCGGCAGATCCTGTTTCCGCTGGGCTTCCTGTTCTTTGCCGTGCCCTTCGGCGAATTCATGACGCCGCTGCTGATGGAGATGACGGCCGACTTCACCATCGGTGCGCTGCGCTTCACCGGCATCCCGGTGTACCGCGAGGGCCAGCAGTTCGTGATCCCGTCGGGGCGCTGGTCGGTGGTCGAGGCCTGCAGCGGCATCCGCTACCTGATGGCCTCGTTCATGGTGGGCACGCTGTTCGCCTACCTCAACTACAGCAGCTACCGGCGGCGCCTGCTGTTCGTGCTGGCCTCGCTGCTGACGCCGGTGCTGGCCAACTGGCTGCGCGCCTACATCATCGTGATGCTGGGCCACCTGTCGAACAACAAGATCGCCACGGGTGTGGACCACATCGTCTACGGCTGGGTGTTCTTCGGCATCGTGATCACGGCGCTGTTTTTCGTCGGCGCGCGCTGGGCCCAGGCCGAGCAGGCCTTCGACGCCAGCCGCGTCCGGGCGCCGGCCGGCGCGCCGGGCCTGGGCCAGACCTGGGTCGCAGCGCTGCTGTGCATCGCAGCGGTGGCCTGGCCGCTGCTGATGC
Organism: uncultured Bordetella sp.; assembly: GCA_964409495.1. Classification (GTDB taxonomy): domain Bacteria; phylum Pseudomonadota; class Gammaproteobacteria; order Burkholderiales; family Burkholderiaceae_C; genus Pseudaquabacterium. The sequence continues at coordinate 1,152 of CAYPDO010000636.1, read as the reverse complement.
ACGATGCAGGGCAGGGCGCCGCACGGCCGGCCCCGGTGATGGCCCTGCCCGACACGCTGAGCCCGGCCTGGGTGGCCGACGACAGCCAGCTCACCGCCTGGCGCCCGCGCTACGAAGGCGCCTCGCTGGCGTTGCACAAGGGCTACCGCGGCCCGCAGGGCGCGGTGGGCGTGCACCTGATGTACTACCGCGACCAGGCGCCCGGCCGCAAGCTGGTGAGCTCGGTCAACATCCTGGTGCACAGCGAGGACGAGGTCTGGAACCAGGTCAGCCAGGCCCGGCGCGCCGTGGCCGTGCCGGCCGGTGGCCCGTCGCGCTGGCTGGCAGCCGATCTGCTGGGCGATCTGCGCGGCACCGCGCTGGCCGGCAAGCAGGCGCTGAAGGTGCGGCGTGTGTACTGGGTGGGCGGGCGCTGGACGCCCAGCGACTTCGAAGCCAAGCTCTGGGAGGCCTGGCTGCAGTTGCGTGGCCAGCCCGACGACGCCGCGGCGCTGATCCTGTCGGCCGAAGACAATCCCGCAGGCAGCGCCGACCGGGCGCTGGATGCCTTCACGGATGCGAATTCCGACGCGCTGCAGCGCGCCCTGATGCAGGCGCGCGCGCGTTGACCCTATCGCTCGGGGACAATGCGCGCGATAACGCTGCAAGCCCCGGGCCACACAGGATGTCCAGGTTCTTCAAGGCGATTTGCAAGGAAAGCAAGACATGACGACGACGTTGGCCGTGATCGGCTTGGGTTATGTGGGCCTGCCGCTGGTGGTGGAGTTCGGCAAGCAGATGCGCACCATCGGCTTCGACATCCACGAGGGCAAGGTGGCCGCCTGCCAGCGCGGCACCGACCCGTCGCGCGAGCTCACCGACGCCCAGATGGCCGAGGCCAAGCACGCTGTCTACACCAGTGATGGCGCCATGCTGGCCGAGGCCGACATCATCATCGTGGCCGTGCCCACGCCGGTGGACGATGCTCACATCCCCGACTTCAAGCCGCTGATCGGCGCCAGCAACAGCGCCGGCAAGAACCTGAAGAAGGGCGCCATCGTCGTCTACGAGAGCACCGTGTACCCCGGCGCCACCGAAGAGGTGTGCATCCCGGTGCTGGAGAAAGCCTCGGGCCTGAAGTGGAAGCAGGATTTCTTCGTGGGCTACAGCCCC
>CAYPDO010000635.1:0-3031 GCA_964409495.1 uncultured Bordetella sp. | reverse complement strand
GTGTCGGAAAGTTTGGAGAGCGCTTTCTTTGCCCACTTTCTTTTCGCAAAAAGAAAGTGGGTCGCCCGCCGGGGCGAATTCCCGGCGCGCTGCCAGGAACAATGGGCGGTCATCAGCAAGTCCGCAGCCACACCGCCAGCGCCAATCCCGCCCGCTCAGCGCCAAGCCTCAAACCGCTGCGTCAGCGCCCGCAACACCTGCACCTGGCGCCGGCCATAGGCCAGCAGCGCGCCGCGAAGCGCCTCGCGCACCGGCCCCGGCGTACCTGGATGCAGCGCCCGTGCCATGGCCTCGCCCGGTGAGCCGGCCAGCGGTGGCAGCCCACCCTCGGCGCCAAAGCGGTGGCCGCCCAGCTCGGGCGCAAAGGCCTGGGCCACGGCGCGAAACGACCAGGCGCCACGCATCTCGGGGTGGTAGACATGGGCGCGCATCAGCGGGTACAGATCCACCAGCCGCGCCTGCAAGGCCAGCAGGGCCGGCGCCAGATCGTCGAACTGCACAGCCAGCTCGGCCAGGCGGTTGCGCTCGTAGCCGGCGTTGTAAGCGAACACCGGGCCGGCCTCGAAAGGCGCCGGCGCCGCTGCGGCCAGCAAGGATTCGGCCCAGGCCCGGCGCGGGTCGGCACCGGCCCCGGCCAGGTGCGCATGCCAGTGCAGCACACCGGGCTCGGCCTCTTCGGCCAGCGTCCACTGGAACGGCAGCGCCTGGTAGGGCCGCGTGCCGGCCCACACCGGCACCGCATAGCCCAGCGTGTCGATGCGCAGCCAGCGCCGCGGCCAGGGCATGGCGCGCAGCTGCTCGCCCAGCGCCGGCTCGATCACCGGCGCGCCCTGGGTCACGGCCTGCCAGATGCGGCGGTGGCGCGGCTCTGGCAGCTGCGCAGCGGCCTGCCGGGCATCAAGATCGCCCAGCCGCTGCCAGCCGGCCTCGCGCAGGCGCGCGGCGCTGTCGCGGCCCAGCACCGCCAGCGCATCGGGCAGCGTGGCCGCCGGCTCGGGTGCGGCCACATCGCAGCCCGCACGCCAGGGGCAAGGCTGCGCGCCACCGCAGTGCGCGCCCGGCGTGGCCGCGGGCAGCGCGCCACGGGCGCACTGGCGCATGGCCACCAGCCAGTCGGCCACCGGGCGGCTGCCCAGGCTGGGCAGCAGATCGCTGTCGCGGTACAGCCCGGCATACAGGCCGTGGCCGGGGTAGATGAAATCGGTGTCCACCAGGCGCAGCGCCACGCCCTGCAGGCGCAGACCGCCACGCGCGGCCACATGCGCCCACAGCGCGGCAGCGTCCACATCGGCCTCGTTGCCGGCGGTGGCATGGCGCAGGCGCAGCACGCGCAGGCCCCGCTCGCCGGGCGCCAGCAGGTCCACCCGCACGCGCACGCCGTCGTCGCTGGCCAGGCAGGCGCCGACGATGGCGCCGCCTTCGCCGTCCAGCACGCCGGCGTCCAGCGCGGCGGCGGTGGCGCGCACGCCCAGGGCCCAGCCCGCCTCGTCGTGCGGGCCGGCCGGGGCCTGGATCTCCACGCCCGCCGGATGGCTGGCGCGCAGCGCCTGGCCCACGGCCGCACCCACCGGGCCATCGTCAGGATGCAGCGGGCGGATCTGGCCATCGTCGGCCGACAGCCGGTCCGTCGCCGTCGGGCGGCCGGCCGGGGCCGCCGCCTGGGCCTGGCGCTGCCACCAGAAGCGGCGCGGGCACTGGCGCCAGCGCAGCAGATCGTCGGTGTCCAGCCAGTCCAGCTGGCTGGCTGGCACGCTGGCCGCCGTGTCGGGAAACGCTTGCATGCCAGACGGCTAGCAAAGCCCGTGCGCGGCCTGCCAGGCGTCGCACGGGTGGGCCTGGGCTATGCCCGCAGCGCGCATCAGTCCAGCGCACCAATCGCCGTCGGCGCCTGGCCGCGGCAGTGGCGCTGCCACATGGTGGCGTACAGCGCCTCCAGATCGCGGGTGTAGCGCGGCACGTCGAACAGCGGCGCCGCGGCACGCAGCCCGGCCAGCCGGGCGCGCAGCCGCGCCAGCCGCGGGGCATCGCGGCCCAGGGCCAGGGCCAGCTGCTCGTAGGCATCGAGGTCGTGGGTCACCAGCTCGGGCAGGCCGGCGGCACGCAGCAGGCTGCCGGCCACGCGGCCGGCAAAGGTGTCGCCGGCACAGGTGACCAGCGGCACGCCCACCCACAGCGCATCGCTGGCCGTGGTGTGGGCGTTGTAGGGCAGCGTGTCCAGCACCAGATCGGCCAGCGCCAGGCGGGCCAGGTGCTGCTGTTGCGGCAGCGGCGGCGCAAACACCAGGCGCTGCGGCATCACGCCGCGGCGCAGCGCCTCGCCACGCAGCTGGCCTTCGGCCTGCGCATCCTGCAGCAGCCACAGCACGCTGCCGGGCAGGGCCTCGAGCAGGCGGCACCAGCGGTCAAACACCGCCGGGGTGAACTTCCAGGCCTGGTTGAAGCAGCACAGCACCAGGCCCGTCTCGGGCAGGCCCGCCGCAGCCCGCGTGGGCCGCAGGCCCGCACCAACGCCGGCACGGCCATGCGGCTGGTAGCTGTGCGGCAGGCAGGCCACGGCCTCGGCATAGGCGCCATCGCTGCCGGGCGGGGTGACGAAGCGGTCGCTGATCAGGTAATCGCAGCAGTCGCTGCCCAGCGTGCCGGGATAGCCCAGGTAGCTCACCTGCACCGGCGCGGCACGCCAGCCCAGCAGCCGGGTGCGCGTGCCGGCGGTGTAGCCCTTCAGGTCCACCAGCAGGTCGATGCCCAGGCCGTGGATGTGGCGCGCGGCGGCGCCATCGTCCAGCGCGGCAATGTCGTGGAACTGGCCGGTGGCGGCCTGCAGGCGCTGGCGCATGCCGCGGCCGCAGTCGGCGCCGTAGCTCAGCGCATGCACCTCGAAGGCCTGGCGGTCATGGGCCTCGAGCATCTCCACCATCAGCAGCGCGGTGGCGTGCTGGTGGAAGTCATTCGACAGATAGCCCACGCGGATGCGGCCATCGGCGCGCGCCGGGCGCGGCGCGCTGGCAAAGGCCTGGGCCGCCTCGGCGCG
>CAYPDO010000634.1:0-3032 GCA_964409495.1 uncultured Bordetella sp. | reverse complement strand
ACACGTCATACGGGATATAGGTGTCATACGGCTCGACGATGGCCACGCCGAACACATTGCGAAAGCCCGCCGCGAACACCGCCAGCCACAGCAGCGGCCGCACCAGGGCCGACACCAGGCGGCCGGTCTGGCGGCTGAACTTCAGCAGCTCGCGCAGGACGATGGCCCACCAGGCCTGGAGCGCATGTTTCATGATGTCGTGGCGGGCCGAGCGCCGGGCCGCCCCAAGCCGGCCGTTCGCCGCATGCGGCTCACCCCCTCGGGGGACCGGCCGATGGATTCATCGCACGAGAGGCTCATGGTTTTGCCTTGCACAGCTTCTCGGGCTGATCGGCGCCCAGCGTATCCAGCGCATTCTTCGGATGCAGGATGCCGTCGATCGGCGCGGTGCCGATCACGCCCTGGCCGTCGGTCAATAGCAGTGGCTGGCGCAGCTGGCCGTCCCAGGGGCGAAAGCTCAGCGCCACGCCCTTGCTGCCGTCCACCTCGCCTTCGGCCAGCGCCTTCTGGAACGCGGCGGCTGGTCCTTTCGGGGCCTTCACGGCCGCGGCCACCAGCGCCTTGCCGGCGATCCAGGCCGTCCAGTCGTGGCTTTCCATGCGCCGGCCGCTGGCCTTGGCCAGGCGGCGGGTGACCTGCGGTGCACCGTAGCGCTCGTAGCGGCTGCTCCAGGCCAGCGCCACCAGGCCGCCATCGCCCACCACCGGGCGCGGCAGCGCGGTGCGAAAGGGCAGGCCCTGCGCGAACTCGCCGTCGCTGTCGACCACCCACACCACGTCGTACTGGCCCTGCGTGAGCAGCAGCGGGTTGGCCAGGTCGCGCTCGCGCGGGTCGCCCGAGAGCTTGAAGGGCTTGCTGCCGGCCAGCTTCAGGCCGTAGCGCTTGATCGCGCCCTGGGCCGTGGCGCTGCGCTGGGCGTCCTCGGGCGTCGGGCCGGTGAGCAGCAGCACATTGCTCCACTTGCGCGCGGTGAGCCACTGCGCCAGCGCGTCGGCGCGCATACGCTCGCTGGGCGCCAGGTGGTAGAGGTTGCGCCGGCAGTCGGCGCCACGCAGCGCATCGCTGGCCACGCCGATGTTCAGCACCGGGGCCTTGGCGCCATCGGCGGCGGCCAGGGTCCAGGCGGCGGGCAGGTCGGTGACGAGGGCCGCGGCGCCGCCGGCCTCGGCCTTGGTGGCGGCGGCCTTGGCGGCGGCGGCATCGGCCACCTCTTGCACCTCGAGCTGCAGCGTGGCGCCGGCCGCGTCGAGTTCGAGTTTGGCGTCGGCCAGCGCCAGCTTCAGGGCATCCACCGCCGGGCCGGTGGCGTGGCCCAGCGCGGCGCGCTCAAGCCGGCTGCGCTCAAGCCGCGCATCGTCGGCCGGCACCAGCAGCGTGAGCTTGAAGCTGGCGGCCTGGGCGGCGCCGGCCGCAAGCGCCAGGGTCAGCAGGCCGGTGGTGGACAGCGTGCGCAGGTGCATCACTCGACCACCACCACGCCGTAGGGCACGCGGCCGACCTTGACGGTCTTCAGCGCCTTGGCGCCGGCCACGTCGACGATGGTCAGGTCATCGGACAGGCCGTTGACCACGTACAGCGTCTTCTCGGCCGCATCCAGCGCCAGGCCCCAGGCGCGCTTGCCCACCAGCACCAGATCGGTGGTCTTGCGCGCGGCCACGTCCACAAAGGCCACATGATTGGCCTTGCCCAGCGTGACGAAGGCGCGGCGGCCGTCGCGGCTCATGGCCAGGCCCACCGGCGTGATGTCGGCGGCGCGCGCGCCCTTCACCTCGAAGCGCAGCGTGTCGACGACCTCGCCCTTCTTCGTGTCGATGATGCTGACGCTGGCGTCGAGCTCATTGCTCACCCACAGCTGGGCGCCATCGGGCGTCAGCGCAAAGCGGCGCGGGCGCTTGCCGACGGGGATGTTCTTGGTGACCTTGGCGCTGGCCACGTCGATCTGGTGCACCAGGTTGGCCACCTCGCTGGTGACGTACACCGTCTTGCCGTCGGCCGTCACCTTGATGCCTTCGGGCTCCAGGCCCACCTTGACCTCGGCGCGCTTCTTGCCGCTGGCCAGGTCGATGAAGCTGACCGCGGCGTCTTCCTCGTTGGTGACGTACAGGGTCTTGCCATCGGGCGAGAGGTCGAAGGCCTCGGGGTCTTCGCCCAGCGCCACCTTGCGCACGCTCTTGCGCGTGGCCAGGTCGATCACGTCGGCCTGGTGGGTGTCGGTGCAGGCCACCAGCAACTGCTTGCCGTCGGCGCTTTTCTGCAGGTGGCGCGGGCGCTTGCAGGTGGCCACAGTGCCGGTCACGGCCTGGGTCTTCAGGTCGATCACGGTCAGCGTGTGGTCTTTCTCGCTGGAGACAAAGGCCACGCCCTGGGCGTGCGCGCTCAGCGGGGGGATCAGGGCGGACAGTGCAGCGGCGGCGGCCGCCACGGTGAACAGGGCGCGGGTCATGATGGTTTCTTGTCTCCCACCGGGCCCGTGGCCCGGATGAATGCGTCTTCCAGATCGGCGCCGCCCAGCGTGGCGGTCACCTCTGCCGGCGTGCCATCGGCCAGGAGCCGGCCCTTGTGCAGCACCAGCACGCGGTCGGCCTGCCCGGCTTCCTCCACCAGATGCGTGGCCCACAGCACGCTGGTGCCGCGCGCGGCGATGTCGGCGCGCACGGTGGCCAGCAGGTCACGGCGCGACTTGGGATCGAGGCCCACCGTGGGCTCGTCCATCAGCAGCAGGGCCGGGTGGTGCAGCAGTGCGCGAACCAGCTCCACCTTGCGCCGGTTGCCGCCCGAGAGCTCACGCACCGGCCGCGCCAGCTCATCGGCCAGGCCACCGGCAGCGGCCCCGGCCTGGATGCGCTGCGTGGCCAGCGCACGCGGCAGGCCGTGCAGATCGGCATGGAAGCGCAGGTTGCGCTCGACCGTGAGGTCGAGATCCAGCGACATCTGCTGGAACACCACGCCGATGTGGCGCAGCGCGGCCACGGCCTGGCGGCGCAGCGACAGGCCGTCCACCAGCACATCTCCGGCATCGGCGGCGAACAGGC
>CAYPDO010000633.1:0-3056 GCA_964409495.1 uncultured Bordetella sp. | reverse complement strand
ATCCAGTTCCAGGTGCCCGAGTTCACCTGCCACTGCCCGCTGACCGGCCAGCCCGACTTCGCGCACTTCACGATCGACATGATTGCCGACAAGCTGTGCGTGGAGTTGAAGAGCCTGAAGATGTATTTCTGGAGCTACCGCAACGAGGGTGCGTTCCACGAGAAGGTGACGAACACCATCCTCGACGACATCGTGAAGGCCACGCACCCGCGCTTCATCCGCATCACCGCCAAGTGGTACGTGCGCGGCGGCATCTACACCAATGTGGTGGCCGAGCACCGCCAGAAGGGCTGGAAGCCGGCCCCGGCGGTGGACCTGCCGGCGCTGCCGATGGAACGCGGCCTGCTGGGTTGAGGCCGGGCGGGCGCCCCTACAGCAGTTCCTCCGGCGCCAGCGGCGCCAGCACCTCCAGCCACAGCCGGGTCAGGAAGTCGGTGTCGGGCTCGGTGTCGTGGCTGACCTCGCCGTCGTCGTCGTTGGCCAGCCATTCCAGCGTCTGGCCATCGGCCTTCAGGCGCACGCGGTAGGCGGCCTGCAGCTTGTCCAGGTCGGTCAGGCGCAGCATTTCGCGCGCGATCTCCGGGCTGTCGACGAACATGCCCAGCTCTGTGTTGTGCTTGTCCGAGCGCGGGTCGAAGTTCATCGAGCCGATGAACACGCGCTGGCGATCCACCACCACCGTCTTGGCATGCAGCCGCCCCAGGCTGGGCATCAGAAAGCCCAGCCGGCTGCTGCGCTTGACGCGCAGCGGGCTCAGCTCGTAAATGTCGACGCCCATCTTCAGCAGGTCGCGCCGGTACTTGCGGTAGCCGATGTGCACCAGCGGCTCGTCGGTCGAGGCCAGCGAGTTGGTCAGCAACTTGAACTGCACGCCGCGCTCGCGCTGCGCGGCGAACAGCTTCATGCCGTGCTCGCCGGGGATCAGGTAGGGCGAGGTCACGATCACCTCGCGCCGCGCGCCGCGGATCATGTCCACCACGCTGTAGCGCACCGACTGCACATCCTCCAACGGCACGTTGGCATAGCTGGCGCCCTGGCCCTTGATGCGGTCGGGCGGGTCGGCGTAGGCGGTGGCAAAGGCCCACACCAGGCCCAGGCGGCCGGACTCGATCTCGTCGCTGATCGGGCCGTAGCCCAGCACATCGGTGGCCGGCGGCGGCGGCGGGGCCTGCGCATCGGCCACCGCGGCATCGAAGCGCTGGCGCATCAGCGCAGGCGTTGCGTCGGGCGGCACGATGGCATGCAGCGGGTAGACCACCGGGCTGTTCCAGTAGTCGTCAAAGCTCTGCTGCAGCGTGGGCAGCAGCGCGCCGGTGACAAAGGCATCCAGGTCGACGAAATTGGCCTGCGCATGGCGCATGAAGTACTCGTCGGCGATGTTGCGTCCGCCCAGCACGGCCATCGCGCCATCGACGATGAACAGCTTGTTGTGCATGCGCCGGTTGACGCGGCTGAAGTCATGGGCCGAGGCCACGAAGCGGTTCAGCACGCCCTGACGCCCCGCCGGAAACGGGTTGAACAGGCGGACCTGCACATTGTCATGGCCGGCCAGCGCCAGCAGCAGGCCGTCGGTGTCGGCGGTGTACAGGTCGTCCAGCAGCAGGCGCACGCGCACGCCGCGCAGCGCGGCATCGCGCAGCGCGCGCAGCATCACGCGGCCGGTCTCGTCGTTTTGCAGCACGTAGTACTGCACGTCGATGCTGGCCTGTGCATGGCGCAGCAGCGCCAGCCGGGTGTCCAGCGCAAACGGGCCGGTGGGCAGCAGGCGCAGGCCGGTGAGTTCGGGGTCGGGCTGCGACTGGCTGGCGATGCGACCGAGCAGCGTGGCCTCGCTGGCCGCGATGGCGCTGGACGGCGCGCGCACCACGCCCGCCGGCAGGCTGGCGCAGCCGGCCAGCCACAGGAACACACCACACAGGGCCAGCCATGCCAGCAGGCGCCCCGGTGCATGGCTATCATTCGACGCAGCCACGCCACACCCGGCGCGGGCCTTGCCGCCACCCGTGCCTGCAGCCGCAGCCGCGTCGTGTCTGCACGCCATCCGAACCCTGTCTCCGCTCATTGGCGCCGAGGATACGCAATGCCACGAACCCTTGCCACCGCGGCCGCCATCGCGATCGTGATGGGCCTGAGTGCCCCACCCGCCCAGGCGGCACTCGATGTGGGCGACAAGGCACCCGATTTCTCGCTGGATGCGGCGCTGGGCGGCAACGCCTTCCGCTTCTCGCTGGCCGATGCGCTCAAGCAGGGGCCGGTGGTGCTGTACTTCTTTCCGGCCGCGTTCTCGGTGGGCTGCACCATCGAGGCGCACCAGTTCGCCGAGGCCACCGACCAGTTCAAGCAGCTGGGCGCCACGGTGATCGGCGTCTCGGCCGACGACCTCGATGCGCTCAAGCGCTTCTCGGTCACCGAGTGCCGCAACAAGTTCGCCGTGGGTGCCGATGTCGACCAGAAGGTGATGAAGGCCTACGACGCGGTGCTCAAGCTCAAGCCCGACTATGCCAACCGCACCTCGTACCTGATCGCGCCGGACGGCAAGGTGCTGTTCCAGTTCACCAGCCTGAACCCCTACCGTCATGTGGCCAACACCCTGGCCGCGCTGAAGGCCTGGCAGGCCGCGAAGAAGTAATCCCGGAGCACCGCACGCATGGCCCTGGCGATCCGCCCCAGCTACCAGAAGTACGACGTCAGCGTGAAGCGCAGCCGCATCGACGGCTTTGGCGCCTTCGCCGCCGAGGCCGTGCCGGCGCACCGCAAGATCGGCGAGATCCGTGGCGAGAGCATCAGCGTGGCCGAGGCCCGCCGCCGCGCCGCCGGCCAGCAGCGCATCATGATCGTCGAGGTGTCGACGAAGCACGCCATCGATGCCTCGAAGAGCGCCGACCCGATGCGCTTCACCAACCACAGCTGCCAGGCCAATGCGCGGCTGCAGATCCGCGACGGCCGCATCGAGTTCTACAGCCTGCGCGCCATCGCGCCCGGCGAGGAAGTCACCGTCAACTACGGCGAGACGCACCACGAGGGCACCCTGCCCTGCCGCTGCGGCGCGCCGGGCT
>CAYPDO010000632.1:0-3064 GCA_964409495.1 uncultured Bordetella sp. | reverse complement strand
CTCAGGCGCGTGAGCCGCCCGGCGCCGGCAGCGTCACCGCCGAGGCGGCAGTGCCGGCCGTGGGCGCCGCCGGGCAGGGCCGCCAACCCAGCTGGCCGGGCAGCGCCAGCGCGGCGGTGCGCGCCGGCAGGTTGCGGCCGCCGGCATCGGCCACGCGCAGCAGCGTGCCGGGCGGCTGCGGTGCCAGCGCCACCACGCGCGCGCTGACCACACCCCGCGAGCGCAGCGCCGCCAGCGCCGATTCAGCCGCACGCACTTCGGCATAGCGGCCCAGCACCAGACTGGGCAGCAGCCTGGCCGGGATGTCAGGCGACTCGCGCAACACGGTGAAGCTCACGCCCTTGCGCTGCAGTTCGCCGGTCTTGCGTTGCAGGTGCTCGGGGTCGCCGTAGCGGCCCATCAGGATCACATGGCGCGGCGCGGCCGGCGCGCTGAGCACCTGCCAGGCACGCTCGGGCACGCCAGCCTCGCGCAGCATGCGTTGCACGGCGGCCAGCATCGGCGTGTCGAACGGCCCGGCCTCCAGGCACAGGCGCTCACGCTCGGCCTGCGCCGCCGCCGGGGCGCGTGTGGCCAGCGTGGCTGGGCCGGCGCCGGCGCGCACACCGCCGACGCTGCCCTGGGAAATGGCCGAGGCCAGCTTGGGCGACGACGCGGGGGCCGAGGCCGGCGCCGAAGCGGCTGCCGCTGCCGGTGCCGAGGCCGCGTCTGCCGTGCCCCCGGCCGTGGCCGGGGCCGCCAGCGCCGCCGATGCCGCCGAATCTGCGGCGGCCGACGCCGCCGACGCCGCAGCCTGCGGCGGCGCGCTGGCCGGCAGCACCCGCAGCGCGCCGGCATTGACCTGGCGCGTCAGGCGCTCGGGCTCATGCTCACGTGGGCTGTCGCCGCCCAGCCAGCCGGCGGCGCCACCGACATGCGCAGCCAGCAGCGCGCCGTTCAGCAGCACCAGGCCGATCAGCAGCGGCCGCATCACGTGCCGGGCCCTCCGGCCGCGCTGTCCAGCAGACGACGCACGCTGACCTCGCCGCTGGCCACCGGCACGCGGCGGCCGCTGCCGTCGTCCAGGCGCAGCCACAGCGTGCCCTGCGCGTCTACGCCATCGGCCACGCCGCGCGGGGCCTCGGCCAGCGTGGTGCTCACCGCCAGGCCGGCCAGCAGGTCGCGCGCGGCGTAGCGTGCGCGCAGCGGCGCGAAGCCTTCGCGCGCAAAGCTCAGCAGCGTGTGCACCAGGGCCGGCGCCACGCGCGCCAGGGCCTGCGGCGCCGTGAGGCCGGGCGCGAACTCCTGCGTGCAGGCATAGCCCCAGGGCAGGGCTGGCGCCGCGGGCGCGGCGTCGGTGGCGGCCGCCTCGGGCGCGCGCGGCTGCAGGTTCAGGCCGATGCCGATCACCGCCACGCGGCCCAGGCCCACCGGCAGGGTCTCGATCAGGATGCCGCCCAGCTTGCGGCCCACGCAGGCGGCATCGGCCAGCAGCAGGTCATTGGGCCACTTCAGGCCGATGCGCGGGGCGCAGCCCGGCGCGCGGGCCTCGGCCGGATCGAGCGCCTCGGCCACCGCCAGGCCCACGGCCAGCGACAGGCCCGACCAATCGGCCGGCGCATAGGGCAGCATCAGCGAGAAGGTGAGCGCGCTGCCCGGCGGCGTGACCCAGGCCTTGCCCTGGCGGCCGCGCCCGGCGGTCTGGGTCTCGGCCACCAGCAGGCAGGGCAGGGTGTCGTCGTGGCGGTGGTGGCCGCCGGCATCGGCCGGATCGTCGCCGCTGCGGCGGTGGCCGCGCCGCACGCGTTCCAGCAGCTCGGTGTTGGTGGAGCCCATGCGCGCCACCACTTCCACGCTCAGCCCCGGCAGCAGCGGCTCAAGCTGCTGCCACAGTTCCTCGGCGCCCCAGTGCACGTGGGCCATGTCGCTCAAGGCCTGGGTTTGGCCTTGCGCGGCTGCCTGGGCGCCAGCATGTGGCCGCGGCAGCTGGCGGCGCCGCAGTGGCAGGCAAAGCGCTTCTTCAGGGCGGGGGTCATGCGCTCGTCGATCACCAGTCCGTAGTCGAAGAACAGTTCCTCGCCCGCCGCGATGTCGCGCAGCGCATGCAGCAGCACGCGGCCGCTGGCATCGTCGGCCTCGATGTTGGGCTCGCACGAGTGGTTGATCCACTTGGCCGAGTTGCCATGCAGGCGCCCGTCGATCACCAGCTCATCACTGAGGTGGAAGTAGAAGGTGTGGTCGGGCTGCGACGGATCGTGCGGGTGGCGGCGCACCGCCTCGTCCCAGCCGATGATCTCGCCGGTGTACTCGATCACGAATTCACCCTCGGCGATGGGCTGCAACGCATACATGCCCTTGCCGTGCACGCCGCTCTTGCGCACCTGCAGCCGCCGGCCGCGGCCCCTGGGTGCGGCCGTGGCCGAGGTGTCGGCATGGGCCTGCCCCGGCGCATGCCGGGCGGCGGGAGCGTGCGAGTCGGGATCGTGATCGTTGGCTTGCACGGCAAACTTCATTGGGTAAAGTGAATTCATGGGCGCGTGCGCACACCCGTACATGGGCGTGCGCGCGTGCGAGACTGCGGCGCGGATTGTAGGCACGGCCTTTCTTGGGGCACGGCCTGGATTCCCACCCGAGCGCGTTTGCCGACCCGAGACATGACCAAGACCCTCATCATTGCCGAGAAGCCCAGCGTGGCGCAGGACATCGTGCGCGCCCTCACGCCCACGGCCGGAAAGTTCGAGAAGCTGGCCGAGCACTTCGAGAACGAGCGCTATGTGGTCACCTCCGCGGTCGGCCACCTGGTGGAGATCAAGGCGCCCGACGACTACGACGTCAAGCGCGGCAAGTGGAGCTTTGCCCACCTGCCGGTGGTGCCGCCGCACTTCGACGTGGCACCGATCGACAAGGCCAAGGCGCGGCTGCAGGCGGTGGTCAAGCTGATCAAGCGCAAGGATGTCTCGGCGATGGTCAATGCCTGTGACGCGGGCCGCGAGGGCGAGCTGATCTTCCGCCTGATCGAGCAGTACGCCGACCCGAGCGGCAAGCTGGCCAAGCCAGTGCAGCGCCTGTGGCTGCAGAGCATGAC
>CAYPDO010000631.1:0-3073 GCA_964409495.1 uncultured Bordetella sp. | reverse complement strand
TCCGCCACCTGCTGCGTGGCAACTGGCAAGCCTTGCTGGCAGTGCTGATGCTGGCTGGGTCGTTCGACGCTGCAGCGGCCAACGAACTCACTGTGCGCGCGCACGCCAGCCTCGCCGGTGGCGTTGGCGCCATGATGACCGTCCGGGTGGATGGTGAAGCAATCGGTACCGTCGAGGTGCGCGCGCCTCAGCCGCAGAACTACAGTTTTCCGGCACCCACGCTGAAGCCCGGCAGCGCGGTGGATGTGGTCTACACCAACGACGGCCAGGTGGACGGCATCGACCGCAATCTGTTCATCACCCAGATCAGCAGCAGCGACACGGCCGTTTTGCCCACGATGAGCGGCGCCTTGATCGACCGTGGTCAGGGCATTGCAGCCTTCGACGGTGCCGACACCTTGGCGGGCCATGGCTACCTGCTGTGGAATGCTGCGCTGCGCCTGACCTGGCCGGCCGCGAACCTCACTGGCAACATCACCGTGCGTGCCGGCGGCGTTCCAGCCGGTGGCGTGAATCCAATCATGGTGGTGCGGGTGGACGGCCTGGTGGTGGGCACCACCGAGGTCAACTCCGCCGACCCCACCAACCACGTGTTCACCAGCCCGCCGCTGAAGCCTGGCAGCAAGGTGGACGCTGCCTTCGTCAATGCCGGCACCGCCGACGGCGTGACGCGCACACTCCACGTGCACTACCTGATGGCAGGCGCCACCGTGCTGCGCGCCACAGCCCCCGGGGTGCGCTTCGATGCCGGCAGCGGGCTCGCTGCATACGATGGCATTGCCGAGTCCGCGGGTCAGACGACCCTCGGCGTCAATGGCGCGCTGCGCGGCAACTGGCCCGCGCCCAACATGACCGACACCCTCACCGTGCGCGCCAGCGGTGCCATGGCCGCCGGTGTCGGCCCCATCGCCCACATCCTGGCCGATGGCGTGCTGCTGGGCACCTACGAGATCCGCTCGGCCACCCCCACCGACATCACCCTGCCCACGCTTCCGCTCAAGCCCGGCCAGCGCATCGAGGTTCGGCCCACCAATCTGGGCACCTTCAGCGGCGCCACCCGCAGCCTCAACGTGGCCTATGCCATCTCGGGCAACACCGTGCTGCTGGCCAATGCCAGCAGCGTGGATGCGCCCTGGCCCGCACCCAACCTCACCGATACCCTCAATATCCGCGCCCGCGCCAACCTGGCCGGCGGCGTGGGCGCCATCATGCAGGTGCTGGTGGATGGCGTGGTCGTCGGCTCCACCGAGGTCAAGTCCACCGTCTTCGCCGACCACCGCTTCGCCGTGCCGCCCATGAGCGCCGGCCGCAAGCTCGACATCGTCTACACCAACGATGGTCAGGTGAACGGTGTCGACCGCAACCTGCACATCGCCTACCTCACCACCAGCAACACCGTGCTTCTGCCGGCCGCGAGCGGCAACCAGTACGACCGCGGCAACGGCTGGGCCGCCAGCTTCGACGGCGTCGATGTCATCGCCGGCACCGGCACCATGGCCTGGGGCGGCGCGCTGCGCAGCACCTGGCCTGCCGCCAACATCACCAGCACGCTCACCGTGCGCGCCAGCGCCACTGCCGCAGGCGGCGTGGGTGCACTCATGATCCTGTGGGTCGACGGCGTTGCCGTCTCCAGCGTCGTGGTCAATTCGGCCACGCCGGCCGACTACCTCATGCCCACCACCGCCATCCGGCCCGGCAGTCAGGTGGCCATCGTCTTCTCCAACCGCGGCAGCGTCGATGGCGTCGAGCGTGCCCTCAACGTGCACTACGCCATTGCCGGCACCACCTTCCTCACGCCCAGTTCCAGCGGCGCCACCTACGCAGCGGGCGATCTGTCTGCCGCCTGGCCCGCGCCCAACCTCACCGACACTCTCACCGTGCGCGCCTACGCCAACCTGGCGGGCGACATCGGCGCGCAGGTGCAACTGCATGTCGACGGCGTGATCGTCGGCACCCAGGAGGTGCGCAGCACCGTGCCGACCGACCACACCTTTGCCGTGCCCGCGCTCAAGCCCGGCAGCCAGGTGGATGTGGTCTACGTCAACGACGACCAGGTCGGCGGCATCGACCGCAACCTCTACGTCGTGCAGGTCGGCAACGCCACCACCGCCGTGCTGCCCACCGCCCCAGGCGTCACCATCGACAGCGGCACCGGCACCGGCGCCTTCGACGGCCTGAACACCGCCGCCGGCAACAGCGCCCTGTATGCCAACGGCGCATTGCGCATCAGCTGGCCCGTGCCCAACCTCACCAGCACCGTCACCGTGCGCGCCAGCGGCACGCCCGCCGGCGGCGTGAACCCCATCATGGTGGTGCGCGTGGATGGCATGGTGGTGGGCACCGTCGAGGTCAAGACCACCGAGCCCACCAACCACGTGTTCACCACACCGCCGCTGCAGCCCGGCAGCAAGGTGGACGCCGCCTTCACCAACGCCGGCACCGCCGATGGCGTGACCCGCACGCTCAACCTGCACTACCTCATCGCCGGCACCACCGTGCTGCGCCCCACCGATGCTGGCGTGAAGTTCGATGCCGGCGCCGCGCTGGCTGCCTACGATGGCGCCAACCTGTCTGCCGGCCAGGTGGCACTGAGCAGCCACGGCGCCATCCGCGGCAATTGGCCCGCGCCCAACATGACCGACACCCTCACCGTGCTCGCCAGCGGTGCCATGGCCGCCGGTGTCGGCCCCATCGCCCACATCCTGGCCGATGGCGTGCTGCTGGGCACCTACGAGATCCGCTCGGCCACCCCCACCGACATCACCCTGCCCACGCTTCCGCTCAAGCCCGGCCAGCGCATCGAGGTTCGGCCCACCAATCTGGGCACCTTCAGCGGCGCCACCCGCAGCCTCAACGTGGCCTATGCCATCTCGGGCAACACCGTGCTGCTGGCCAACGCCAGCAGCGTCGATGCAGCATGGCCCGCGCCCAACCTCACCGATACCCTCAACATTCGCGCCCGCGCCGACCTGGCCGGCGGCGTGGGCGCTGTCATGCAGGTGGTGGTGGATGGCGTGATCGTCGGCTCCACCGAGGTCAAGTCCACCGTCTTCGCCGACCACCGCTTCGCCGT
>CAYPDO010000630.1:0-3073 GCA_964409495.1 uncultured Bordetella sp. | reverse complement strand
TCCTGTTCGACTCGAACGCCATCCTCGTCTACCTGGCCACCACCTACGACGCCGACCGCCGCTGGCTGCCGCACGACGCCAGGCAGCAGGCCGCGGTGCAGGCCTGGCTGTCGGTGGCCGCCGGTCTGGTGGCCTTCGGCCCCGCCGCCGCGCGCCTGATCACGGTGTTCGGCGCCAAGTTCAATGCCGACGAGGTGATCGGCCGTGCGCACCAGCTGCTGAAGGTGATGGAGGCACAGCTGGCCACGCGCGCCTTCCTGGCCGGGCCGCAGGCCACCATCGCCGACATCGCGGTCTACAGCTACGTCGCGGCGGCGCCCGAGGGCAATGTCGACCTGGCGGCCTACCCGCAGGTGCGGGCCTGGCTGGCCCGCGTGGAGGCCCTGCCCGGCTTCGTGCCGTTCAAGCGCACGGCGGTCGGCCTCGCGGCCTGAACCGGCCCGCGCCTCTCTCATCCCCACCGGGTGCCGCCCATGAACCATCCTGTCACCAGCCCTGACCCGTTCCACGCGGGCGAGAAAGCCATGCAAGCCCGCCTGGGCGTGGCGCAGCGCATGCTCGATGTGGGGCGCCGCGTGATCCGGCCCTACCTGCCCGAACAGCACCGCGCGTTCTACGCCCAGCTGCCCTTCGTGCTGGTGGGCTCGGTGGATGCGCTGGGCCGGCCCTGGGCCTCGGTGCTGGTGGGCCCACCCGGCTTCATGGCCTCGCCCGACGCCACGCACCTGGACATCCACGCCCGCCCGGTGCCCGGTGATCCGCTGGCGCAGGGCCTGGTGCCCGGCGCGCCGCTGGGCCTGCTGGGCATCGAGCTGCACACGCGGCGGCGCAACCGCCTGAACGGGCGTGTCGAGTCGGTGGCCGATGGGCGCCTGCGGCTGGCGGTCGAGCAGACGGTGGGCAACTGCCCGCAGTACATCCAGGGCCGCGAGACCGAATGGGCCCGCGATGCGGCCGACAACGCGCCGCGCGCCACGCAGGCCCTGGATCGGCTGGACGAGGCCGCGCTGGCCCTGGTGCGCGCGGCCGACACCTTGTTCGTGGCCACGCGCGCGCCGGCCGACGGCGAACACCCGGGCAGCGCCGACGTGTCGCACCGCGGCGGCCGCAGCGGCTTCGTGCGCGTGGAAGACGCGCGCACCCTGCTCGTGCCCGATTTCGCCGGCAACCTGATGTTCATGACGCTGGGCAACCTGCAGCTTGACCCGCGGGCCGGCGTGATCTTCATCGACTTCGCCACCGGCGACCTGCTCACGCTGACCGGCCGCGCCGAGGTGGTGTGGGACGGCCCCGAGCTGCAGGCCTTCGACGGCGCCGAGCGCGCCTGGCGCTTGCACATCGAGGCCGGCTGGCGGCTGGCCGCCGCGCTGCCGCTGCGCTGGCGCTTTCGCGACTGGTCGCCGCATTCACTGATCACCGGCAGCTGGGACGACGCGGCGCGGCGGCTCGAGGTGCAGCGCCTGGCGCAAACCTGGCGCCCCTACCGCGTGACCCGGCTGGTCGATGAAAGCAGCGTGATCCGCTCCTTTCACCTCGCGCCGGCCGACGGCCTGGCGCAGCCCGGCTTCGCGGCCGGCCAGTACCTGCCGATCCGGCTGCGGCCGGGCGGTGACGCGCCGCCGCTGCAGCGCACCTACACGCTCACCAGCGCGCCCGGCGAGGCGGGCCTGCGCATCAGCGTCAAGCGCGACGGCGCGGCGTCGACCTGGCTGCACCAGCAGGTGAAGGTGGGTGACACCATCGAGGCGCTGGGGCCGCGCGGCCACTTCACCATCGACGCCACGCAGCGCCGCAGCGCGGTGCTGATCGGCGCCGGCGTGGGCATCACGCCGATGCTGGCCTTTGCGCACCACCTGGTGGCCGAAGGCTTCCGCCTGCGGCGCATGCGGCCCACACACCTGATCCAGGTGGCACGCGATGCGCAGGTGCGCGCCTTTGCGTCCGAACTCCAGGCGCTGGCCACGCGCGCCGGAGGCGCGCTGAAACTGCACACCGTGCAGGACGACGGCGCGCCCGGCACCCTGCCCGGCCCGCTGGGCATCGATGCGCTGAAGGCCATCCTGCCCTTCGACGACCACGAGTTCTTCCTCTGCGGCCCGCCGGCTTTCATGCAAGGCCTGTACGACGGCCTGCGCGAGCTCGGCGTGCGCGACCAGCGCATCCAGGCCGAAGCCTTCGGGCCGGCCTCGCTGAAGCGGCGCCCTGACGACGCGGCCAGCGCCGCCGCCCTGCCCCCGCCGCCCCCTGTGGCCGCCGAAGCCACGGTGCACTTCCTGCGCAGCGGCGGCACCGCGGTCTGGACACCGGCGCAGGGCAGCCTGCTCGAGTTTGCCGAAGGCCAGGGCCTGTCGCCGCCCAGCGCCTGCCGCGCCGGGCACTGCGGCTCGTGCCTGACACCGCTGCGCGCCGGCCGCGTGCGCTATGCCGAGCCAACCGACTGGCAGCCCGGCGCGGGCGAGGTGCTGCTGTGCTGCGCGCGCCCGGCGGCCGATGGCGGCGAACGCCTCGAGCTGGATCTCTGACGCCCGTCCACCGGCGACACCCCGCCGTCCGACGGCACCGGCACCGTGGTGGCCACCGGCCCTCGCAGCGTCGCGCTGCCCGCGCCGGCCGGCGCTCAGTTCAGCGCCGGGTCGGCGCGCAGGCCGTCCACCACCAGGTCGATGAAGCCGCGCACGCGCTGGGTGGCGCGGCGGCCGCCGTGGTGCAGCACATGGATCGGCAGGTCGGCCGTCTCGTACTCGGCCAGCACCGGCAGCAGCGCGCCGGTGCGCACCTGGGCCGCCACCTGGTAGCTGAGCACGCGCGCAATGCCCAGCCCCTGGACGGCCGCGGCGATGGCGGCCTCGTTGGAGGTGCTGCGCATGCGCGGGCGCACGCGTTGCGCAAAGGCCTGTTCGCCGGCCCCGAACTGCCACTCCGGCTGCGCCGACAGGCCCGCGGCCGAGATCAGGGCATGGTCTGCCAGCTCACGCGGATGGGCCGGCAGGCCATGGGCCTGGGCGTAGGCCGGCGCGGCCACCAGCACCCGGCGCACACGGCCCACACGCGCCGCATGCAGCGATGAATCGGG
>CAYPDO010000629.1:0-3075 GCA_964409495.1 uncultured Bordetella sp. | reverse complement strand
GCAGTTCGCCGGCCATCTGGAAGCCGGTGACCTGGTCGCGGCCGTCTTCCGACGAGACACAGGTCTTGAAGAACCCGGTGCGCACCGCGTACAGCGACTGGAACTCGTCACCGGCACGAAACAGCGTGTCACCGCGCTCCACCGTCCGCCGGGTGGCCACCAGGGTGTCCAGCCGATCGAGGTTCTCACGCGTGAGCCCGACCGGCAGGCACAGCTCGCGCAGGTTGCAACTGGAGCAGGCCACCTTGAAGGCGTCGGGGCGGATCCGGTTGGCGTCGGCAGCGGTGTTCATGTCGGGCATTATCGGTGCGTCTCGGTGGTTGTCCTGGGTCAAACCCAAGGCTCAAGGCTCGAATGTCGTCTGACGGTCCTCAAGCATGGGATCATTGTTTTCCCGGGGTGTAAAGCGCCACTTGAGCCAGATCAAGGCCCGTGCCGAGGGCTTCGGCACAGTGGCGAGCATGGATCAATCCGTCATCGATCAGGTGCCTGTGCTCACCGAGGCCATGCTGCGCCGCCTGGACCGTCCCGGCCCACGTTACACCTCCTACCCGACCGCCGACCGCTTTGTCGAGGCTTTCGGGCCTGAGGCCTACGCCGGCGCGCTGGCCCAGCGTGCCTCGGGTGCCACGGTGGGCGGCGTGCCGCCGCTGTCGCTGTACCTGCACATCCCGTTCTGCGAATCGGTGTGCTACTACTGCGCCTGCAACAAGGTCATCACCAAGCACCATGAGCGTGCTGCCGAGTACCTCGAAGTGCTGGCGCAGGAGGTGGCCTTGAACGTCGCGGTGCTCGGCCGCGGCCAGTCGGTGTCGCAACTGCATCTGGGCGGGGGCACGCCCACCTTCCTCAGTGACGACGAGCTCACGCGCCTGATGTCCATGCTGCGCGACAACTTCCGCATCGCACCGGGTGCCGAGGTGTCGATCGAGGTCGATCCGCGCACGGCATCGCCCGAGCGGCTGAAGTTCTTCGCAACGCTGGGTTTCAACCGGCTGAGCTTTGGCGTGCAAGATTTCGACGCCGCCGTGCAGCAGGCCGTGCACCGTGTGCAGCCCTACGAAAGCGTGCGCGACCTGATGCTGGCCGCGCGTGAGATGGGCTATGAGTCGATCAACGCCGATCTGATCTACGGCCTGCCGCGGCAGACGCCGGCGTCTTTTGCACGCACCGTGGCACAGGTGGCCGAACTACGCCCTGACCGCATCGCGCTGTATGCCTATGCGCATCTGCCGCAGCGCTTCAAGCCGCAAAGGCGTATCGTCGTCGAACAGTTGCCGCCGCCCGAGCACCGCGTGCAGATGCTGGGGGGCGCCATTGCCGGCTTCATCGGCCATGGGTACACATACATTGGCATGGACCATTTCGCTCTGCCCACCGATGCGCTGTCGGCGGCCAAGCGGCAGGGGCGGCTGCACCGCAACTTTCAGGGCTACAGCACCCAGCCCGACTGCGACCTGATCGGCCTGGGCGTGTCGGCCATCGGCCGCATGGGGGTCACCTACAGCCAGAACGCCAAGACGCTCGAGGAATACTACGACGCGGTGCGCCAGGGCCAGTTCCCGATCGTGCGTGGCCTGGCGCTCACCCGTGATGACCTGGTGCGCCGCGCCGTGGTGATGGCGCTGATGTGCCAGGGGCGGGTGGAGTTCGAATCGATCGAGCTGGCGCACCTGATCACGATGCGCGACTACTTCCGCACCGAGCTCGAGGAACTGGCTGAACTGCAGGACATGGGCCTGGTGGTGTTGGAGCCGGATGCGGTGCAGGTCACCGCCACCGGCTGGTACTTTGTGCGCGCCGTGGCCATGGTGTTCGACAAGCACCTGCGCGCCGACAAGGTGCGCGAGCGTTTCTCGCGCATCATCTGAACACCTTGCCACCGCCACGCCCGCAAAACCGCCGCGGCGCCGGCATGGCCCGAGATCGGCGATGAACCAGGCCTTGTTGTTCAGTGCCCTGCTGATGGGCCTGGCCGGCACACCGCATTGCCTGGCCATGTGTGGTGCGGCCTGCGCCGCCACCAGCGGCGGCCGCCATGGGCTGCTGCCGCTGCACCTTGGCCGGATGCTGGCCTATGCCGTCGCCGGCGCAGTGGCCGCGGCCAGTGTCGGCAGCCTGGCGGCGCTGGGTCAGGCCGTGGCGGCCCTGCGACCAATTTGGACGCTGGTGCATGTGGCCGCGCTGGGCCTGGGGCTCTACCTGCTGTGGCGCGGCATGCAGCCGGCCTGGATGGAGCGCCTTGGCACGTCGCGCGGGTCGGCACATGTCGAGCACCGGGGGGGGCATTGGCAAACCATCGGCCTGCCCGCCAGGCGTTTCGGCGCCGGTCTGGCCTGGGTGGCCTGGCCTTGCGGCCTACTGCAGTCGGCCCTGCTGGTGGCGGCCCTGGCCAACGACGCCTGGCAGGGGGCGCTGGTGATGGCCACCTTTGCCGCGGCATCGGCCGCAGGCCTGGTGCTGGGGCCTGCGCTGTGGTGGCGGCTGAGCGGCGGCCAAGGCCTTCGCTGGGTCACGCCTGCGGTGGCGGTGCGACTGGCCGGCGCGTCGCTGGCGCTGGCCTCGGCTTGGGCGCTCGGCCACGGCCTGTGGATGAAGGTGGCGGCCTGGTGCCTGAGCTGACGGCGCGCGCGACCATGAAAAACGCCCGGTCAAAGCCGGGCGTTCGGAGCATCGGCTGGCGGTCAACACGGACCGCCAGGGTCGGACGCTGAATTACTTCTTGGCCGAAGCGGGGGCGGCCGGCTTCTCAGCCTTGGCGGCCGAAGCGGCGGCGGCGGGCTTCTCAGCCTTCTTCTCTTCCTTCTTGGCGTCGGCAGCGTAGGCGCCAGCGGTGGCGAAGGCGGCGGCGATCAGGGCGGCCAGGAGCTTGTTCATTTTTCAGTCCTTTCGAAAGTTTGAAAATGCCGCCCTTCGATGGGGCAGCCCGCAGCTAACGCATGCCGGAGTCAGTCGGTTGACAGCCCGGGTGTCCTAGAATTTGACGTTCTCTCAACCGAGCGCAGCGCGCGGAGCCACAAGCACATGTACCAGCACATCAAGGTGCCCGAGGGCGGGCAGAAGATCACGGTCAAC
>CAYPDO010000628.1:0-3076 GCA_964409495.1 uncultured Bordetella sp. | reverse complement strand
CCAGCATGCGCAGGATGTTGCGCTTGACGCCGAAGTCGTAGGCCACGACATGGAAGCGCGCATCGGCCACGGCGCCGTAGCCGCTGCCGAGTTGCCACTCGGTCTCGGTCCAGGGGTACGACTGGCTCACGGTGACAACCTGGGCCAGATCCTGGCCGGCCATGCTGGGCGCGGCCTGGGCCCGGGCGATGGCGGCGTCGATGTCGGCCGGCGTCACGCTGGTGCCGGCGGCAAAGGTGACGATGCAGCCGTTCTGCGCGCCCTTGGTGCGCAGCACGCGGGTCAGGCGGCGCGTGTCCAGTCCGGCGATGGCCACCGTGCCTTCGCGCTGCAGGTACTCGCTGAGCGTGAGACCGGCGCGGAAGTTGGACACGCGCGGCGGAACGTCCTTGACGATCAGGCCGGCGGCATGGACTTTCGCGGCCTCCACGTCCTCCTCGTTGACACCGTAGTTGCCGATGTGCGGATACGTCAGGGTGACGATCTGCCGGCAATAGCTCGGGTCGGTGAGGATTTCCTGGTAGCCGGTGAGCGCGGTGTTGAACACCACCTCGCCCACGGTGTGACCGGCGGCGCCGATCGAGATGCCCTGAAAGACCGTGCCGTCTGCGAGTGCGAGGATGGCGGGGGGCAGAACTGGCAGCAAGGGGGAAGCTCCGGAAGTCGCGCAGCCCCAGCGCCGTCGGCCCCGGCTGTGGCGGGAGACGGCATCCGGCGACGAAACACTTCGCGGAAGTTTCGCTAAGGCTGCGGTGGTGGCGGGTAAACCTTCGAATTATAGCCGCAAGGGTTTGCCCGGAGGACTGCACACCCCCGGCCGGCGCGTGGGTGTCAGCCCGGCAGGTTCAGCGCGGCGATGCCGGCCCGGGCGATCTGCGCGTCCTCGCCCGACTTGACGCCGCTGACGCCCACCGCGCCGATGCAATGCCCGCCCAACAGCACCGGCACGCCGCCTTCCAGCATGCCCTCGATCAGCGGCGCGCTCAGGAAGGACACGCGGCCGCCGTTGATCATGTCTTCGTACACCTTGCTTTCCCGCCGGCCCAGCGCCGCGGTGCGCGCCTTGGCCGGCGCGATCTGCGCCGACAGCGGCGCGGCGCCATCCAGCCGCTGCAGCCACAGCAGGTGGCCACCGTCGTCGACGATGGCGATGGTCACGGCCCATTGGTGCGCCAGGGCTTCGCGTTCGGCGGCCTCGGCGATGGCGCGCACGTCAGCGGCACTCAGAAAGGGCTTGTGATTCATCGGATCGCATCCATTTGCAGTGGAAGAATGTGCCGCGCAGTGTGCCGCAGCGGCCTTAGGCGATTCAGGGCTGAACGGTTGATGCAGCCCTGCGGAACTTAGAATTCAGTTCGCGGTCTCACGCCGCATCCTCAACCCCCCCTGACGACCAGGAGTCCTCATGAACAATCAAGGCCTGCACCTCGGCACCGGTTTTGCCGGCGGCGGCGCGCTGGCGGCCAGCCGCAATCGCGTGCTGCGCAACACCTACTGGCTGCTTGCACTGTCGCTGGTGCCCACCGTGCTGGGCGCCTGGGTCGGCGTCAGCACCGGCATCATGGCTTCGATGGGCATGGGCCTGTCGACGATCCTGTTCTTCGCTGGCGCCTTCGGCTTCATGTTCGCGATCGAGAAGACCAAAGAGTCGGGCGCAGGCGTCGCCGTGCTGCTGGCCTTCACGTTCTTCATGGGCCTGATGCTGTCGCGCCTGCTGGCGGCCATCCTGGGCTTCAAGAACGGCAGCAGCCTGATCATGACCGCCTTCGGCGGTACGGCCGTGGTGTTCTTCGGCATGGCCACGCTGGCCACGGTGATCAAGCGCGACCTGACGAACATGGGCAAGTTCCTGTTCGTCGGTGCCCTGATCCTGATGGTCGTCGGCATCGTCAACATCTTCCTGCAGAGCAGCGTGCTGATGATGACCTTGTCGGTGCTGGCCATCGTGATCTTCTCGGGCTTCATGCTGTTCGACATCAAGCGCGTGATCGACGGTGGCGAGACCAACTACATCAGCGCCACGCTGGCCATCTACCTGGACGTGTACAACGTGTTCCAGAGCCTGCTGTCCATCCTGGGCATCGTCGGCGGCGAGCGCGACTGAACGATGCGGTCTGCCTGCTGCGCTGGCCGATCTCAGCCCTGCGATGCTCGCCGTACGGGTGTACGGCTGCGCTTCTCGAACTGAGCTCGACCCGCTCACGACGGCATTCCTCACCGTTCAGACCACAAGGCTCCTTCGGGAGCCTTTTTCATTCCCGCTCGAACACCGCCATGCTCTCCACATGCGCCGTGTGCGGGAACATGTTCACCGCGCCGGCCGCCACGCAGCGGTAGCCGGCTTGGTGCACCAGCAGGCCGGCGTCGCGCGCCAGCGTGGCCGGATTGCAGCTGACGTAGACGATGCGCTGTGGCGGCGTCCAGTCGTTGCGCGGCGCGGCGTGCAGGTCGGCCAGGGCCTTGACGAGGGCGAAGGCGCCCTCGCGCGGCGGGTCCACCAGCCACTTGTCGGCCGCACCGTAAGCCACCAGGTCGTCGGGCGCCAGTTCGAACAGGTTGCGCGCGGCGAAGGTGGCGCGCTCGGCCAGGCCGTTGCGCAGCGCGTTGTCGCGCGAGCGCTGCACCAGGGTCTCGCTGCCCTCGACGCCCAGCACCTCGCGTGCGCGCGTGGCGATCGGCAGCGTGAAGTTGCCCAGGCCGCAGAACCAGTCGATCACCCGCTCGTCGCGCGTAGGCGCTAGCAGGCGCAGCGCACGGCCCACCAGCACGGTGTTGATCTGGTGGTTCACCTGGGTGAAATCGGTGGGCTTGAAGGGCATCACGATGCCGTATTCCGGCAGCGTGTAGGCCAGCTCGGGCCCGCCCTCGTCGAGCAGGTGCACGGTGTCGGGGCCCTTGGGCTGCAGCCACCACTGCACGCCATGCGTGGCCGCGAAGGCACGCAGCCGCGCCAGATCGGGCTCGGTCAGCGGCTCAAGATGGCGCAGCACCAGCGCGATGACGGCGCCGTGGCTCGCCTGGCCGATCGCCAGTTCGATCTGCGGCAGGCGGTCGCGCTGGTCCATGCTGCCGATCA
>CAYPDO010000627.1:0-3076 GCA_964409495.1 uncultured Bordetella sp. | reverse complement strand
GTCGCCTCATCGGCGCTCAGACTCTACCGTTCTGGCCTGGTCTGAACATACAAGCAACACCAGCTTTGAGCGCGACCCTCGCCGTGTGCTTCCGCGCCGCGCGCGCAGCTACCAGCGAGCCGCCTCCGGCGATTGGCGAGAGTTGCCGGTGAACCTGGCGACCTGGGGAGACGGCGGCATGTGGTCGACGCTGGACGACCTCGTTTGCGCCGAGGCGAATCTGCTTGACGACTGGCGCCGCCATGGCGCCAACGCCGTACTTGCTCGCTGCTCAGGGGTTGATCCGCGTTTCGGTCCGGCCGATCCTCCATACGCCTTTGGCATTGAGGCGATGGTCCACGACCACCGGCGCCTGCTTTTCCATGGAGGCGGCTTCGCCGGCTTCTCGTCGCTCGTTCTGCGCAGTATGGAAGACGGCATCGCCTTGATCGTGCTGGCCAACGCCGGAGGATTTGATGCGTCCGCCAAGACATGGGCGGAGTGTCTGTGGCCCACGGCGGGTTGAGACCTTCAATACCCCGTTGGGGCGCGCGGCTTGCCTGAACGCCGTCGCCCGCGAGCGACTGGTTCTGGTCCGAGAGTTCGCCTGGACATTGCGTGCGACGTCGATGCGGCCGACAGCGGACAGCGGATCCCCAAGGTCGCCTGTCGATCGCATCGGCGCCGCTCGCGGCTGGCTGCTGGCCGGCGCCCCGCGACCCTGAAGAGACGCTCGCTGGCCGGACCCCTTCGCCGCAAAGCTGCCAGCCGGAGTTGTAAAAAGCCAAGACTTGAGTCGCCTGTCGAAAATGCCCGCTGCCGTTCGTCGTGTAAGTTCAACCGCTCCAAGAGTTTTCCATGCCCCGTTACATGATTCAGGTTCGCGCCACCGCAATGAGCGAGGCCGGCGACTTCCCCGATGACCCGACGTTGGTGCCACGCATGATGGCGTTCCACGATGAGATGGCCAAGGCCGGCGTGCTGCTCGATGGTGCCGGCCTGCAGCCCAGCAGCCAAGGGTTTCGCGTGCAGTACGACGCTGCAGGCCAGGCAGGCGTTGTGGACGGTCCCTTCGCCGAGACTAAGGAACTGATCGCTGGCTACACGTTGATCGAGGTGCGCTCGTACGACGAGGCGCTGGCTTGGGCGCAGCGCTTCCCGGCTCCGTTTCCTGGCCAGCCCTGCTGCATCGAGGTGCGCCCACTGATGGGCGGCGTCGACCTGCCGCCCGAGGATGCGGAGCGCGTCATTCGCGAGCAACTGGCCGCCATCAAGCAGCGCGGATGACCCCCCCGATCGAGGCCGTATGGCGCCTCGAATCCACGCGCCTCACCGGCGCGCTGTTGCGCGCAGGAGCCGATCTGGCGCTGGCCGAAGACTGCGTGCAGGACGCGCTGGTGGCTGCGATGCAGCACTGGCCAGCCGAGGGCTGGCCAGAATGCCCCGGCGCTTGGCTGATGACCGCGGCCAAGCGCCGCCTGCTGGACCGCATTCGCCATGCCCAGATGGCCGCGCGGGAACAGCGAGCACTGGGTCATGACGCCGATGCGCGCGCAGCCCACCTCGCGCCCGACCCGCTGGACCTGTTGCTTGCCGACGAGACCGACGAGGTGGGCGACGACGCATTGCGGCTGATGTTCATCGCCTGTCACCCCAAGCTGGCGCGCGAGGCGCAATGGGCACTCACCTTGCGGGTCGTCGCCGGGCTCACGGTCGCCGAAATCGCACGCGCCTTGTTCACCAAGCAGGCCACCATCGCCCAGCGCATCACGCGCGCAAAGGCGCAACTGGCCGGCGAGCCCTTCGAGTTGCCGCCGGCATCCGAACGCACCGCGCGCCTGGACGCCGTCTACACCGTGCTGTACCTGATGTTCAATGAAGGCTATGCCGCCAGTAGCGGTACCGATTGGACTCGCCCGACCCTGTGTCACGAGGCGCTGCGCTTGGCTCGCCACCTGGCTGCCTTGCTGCCGGCGGAGCCGGAGGCGCAGGCGTTGCAGGGGCTGATGGAGCTGCAAGCCTCGCGACTGCCGGCGCGCACCGATGCGCTGGGCCGTCCGGTGCTGCTGATGGAACAGGATCGGCGCCGCTGGGACCGGCTGCTGCTGCGCCGCGGACTGGCTGCGCTGGCGCGCTGCCGCAGCCTCAATGCAGCGCGATCACAAGCGCCCGGCAGCCTGGCCTTGCAGGCCGAGTTGGCAGCGGTACACGCGCGGGCCACCCGGTCCGAGGTCACCGACTGGACTCACATGGTGCGACTTTACGACGCGCTGCTCGCCTTGCAGCCCAGCCCGGTGGTCGCGCTGAACCGCGCCGTGGCCGTGAGCCACGCGATCGGGCCGGCACAGGCACTGCCGCTGGTGGAGGCGCTGCCTTTGGCCGGCTACCCCTAGTGGGCTAGCGCGCGGGCGGACTTGCTGCAGCGCCTGGATCGCCTCGACGAGGCGCGCGAGGCCCTGCGCCAAGCCATCGCCTGGATTGGCAACGAGCGCGATCGCGACTTGCTGCTTGAGCGACTGGAGCGGATGTAGAGGTGGCCTCCGGCCATCTCGACGTTGCGCAGACAAGCCAGCCGTAAGCTGAACTCTCGTCGCCGGGCGACAGCCGGCAGCAAAGCCGCCGGTTGCGACCGACAGCAGTGGCCGTCCAGCGCCACCCGATGGAACCAAGCGAAAGGCAGCGTCGCTGCGACCACGCGACGTGCACAGGGCACGCAGTCAAGCGACCGCCTCCGAACCCTGCACGGCCATGCCTTCCAGGTCGAGGATTCGATCGGCCATTCCGGTCAGCTCCGGGGTCTGGCTCACGAAGAACTCGCACGCGTACCCGCCAAGGCGCAGCACCTCGCGTTTCATGGCCATGAACATGCGCTTGTGCTCCGGGTCTAGCGGCCCGTCCGCCTCGTCGCTGAACAGCGTGCCGATCCGGCGCCCGGTGTTGCCGGACAAGTAGAGCGCGATCGCGCGGGTCAGGCACTCGTTGATCCATACCCGCTCGCCACCGCTGACCAGCTTCAAGCTCTTCGACTCGCCTCGCGACCCGTCGTGCACGATGATGTCGAAGTCCTCGCGAAGCTCGCCCTTCCCGTTGGTCGACT
>CAYPDO010000626.1:0-3084 GCA_964409495.1 uncultured Bordetella sp. | reverse complement strand
GAGATCGGCCGTGCGCTGCAGTATTTCTTTACCAGCACGCCGCACCACAAGGTGCACTACGTGATGCTGGCCGGCGGCACCGCGGGTCTGCCAGGACTGAAGGACCGCGTCACCGAGCTCACCGGCTTCGCGTCCATGGTGGTCAACCCGTTCGAGGGCATGAAGATCGGCTCCGGCGTGCGCGAGGCCAAGGTGCGCAAGGACGCGCCCTCGTACCTCACCGCCTGCGGCCTGGCGATGCGCAGGTTTCTCGCATGATCCTCATCAACCTGTTGCCGCACCGCGAGGAGCGGCGCGCCCTGCGCAAGCGCACCTTCTTCATCGGCTTGGGCGTGGCCGCCGTGGCCGGCGCCATCGGCGCGGGGCTGTGGATGATCGGCCTGCAGCAGCTCACGCAGCAGCAGGAGGCACGCAACCAGTTCCTGCGCAGCGAGATCGGCAAGCTCGAGGCGCAGATCAAGGACATTGCCACGCTCAAGAACGACATCGAGGGCCTGAAGGCGCGCCAGGCGGCGGTGGAGGATCTGCAGCTCAACCGCAACGTGCCCGTGCACCTGCTCGATGAGCTGGTGCGCCAGACCCCCGAGGGCGTCTACCTCACTGCCGTGCGCCAGACCGATGCGGTGGTGCAGATCAGTGGCGTGGCTCAGACCAACGAGCGTGTGTCGGAGTTCCTGCGCAATGCGCAGAACAACTCGCAATGGCTCAGCCGGGTGGAACTGGTCGAGATCAAGGCCGTGACCCTGCCGCCGGCCGCCGGTGCGCGGGATCCGCGTCGCCTGTTCGAGTTCTCGCTGCGCATGACGGTGAAGCTGCCTGAGGCCCCGGCGGCCGGTGCGTCGGCGCCGTCGGGTGCCGCGTCGGCCCGGGCTGCCTGAGGAATCCGAAATGGCCACTCGCAGTACCCGCCCCGCCCCGCTGGATGTTGCCGTCCTGGCCAACAGGGCTGCCGCGCAGTTCCGCGGCCTGAATGCCCGCGAACCCGGCCAATGGCCGCTGCTGCCCAAGATCTGCGCCTGGCTGGGCGCCGCCGCCGTGGCGGTGGTGCTGGGCTGGGTGGTGGTGGTGTCCAGCGCCGCTGACGCGCTGGAGGCTGCCCGCAATGTGGAGCCGGGATTGAAGACCGACTACCGCGCCAAGCTCGGCCAGGCGGTGAATCTGTCGGAACTGCGCAAGCAGAAGCAGCAGGTGCAGGAATACGTCACCCAGCTCGAGCGCCAGCTGCCTGGCAAGGCCGAGATGGACGCACTGCTGTCCGACATCAACCAGGCCGGCATCGGCCGCGGGCTGCAGTTCGATCTGTTCCGTCCCGGCCAGAGCGAAGTCAAGGATTACTACGCGGTGCTGCCGATCACGCTGCGCGTGACTGGGCGTTACCACGACATCGGCGCCTTTGCCGCCGATGTCTCGAACCTGTCGCGCATCGTCACGCTGCACAACCTGGCCATCGCGCCGGTCAGCAAGGATGCGGCAGGCACCCTGACGATGGACGCCGTGGCACGCACCTACCGCTATCTTGACGTGGCCGAACTGGCCGAGGTGCGCAAGGCGCGCGCTGCCGCCGATGCGGCCAAGGCCAAGGGAGCACGCAAGTGAGCCGGGCCATGAGCATCTTGCGTCGCGACGGCCGTGCCGCGTTGCTGCTGATTGCCGCCGCGCTGCTGGCCGGCTGCGATGCCGACCAGCAGGAGCTGCAGGGCTGGATGGACCAGCAACGCCGCGAGGTCAAGCCCAGCGTGCAGCCGCTGGCTGCGCCGAAGAAGTTCGACCCCGCGCCTTACGACGCGGCGCAGGTGGTGGACCCGTTCAGCAACCAGAAGCTTGCAGTGGCGGTCAAGCAGGAGGCGCGACAGCCCAATTCGGTGTTCGCGGCCGAGTTCAACCGCCGCAAGGAGCCGCTGGAGGCCTATCCGCTCGATGCCATGTCGATGGTGGGCAGCGTCACCAAGGCAGGCGTGCAGTTTGCGCTGCTCAAGGTCGACAACCTGCTCTACCAGGTGAAGCTGGGCGAGCATCTGGGCCAGAACTACGGGCGTGTCACGCGCATCTCTGAGACCGAGGTGACACTGCGCGAGATCGTGCAGGACGCCACCGGCGAGTGGACCGAGCGCACCGGCACGCTGCAGCTGCAGGAGAAAGCGCGATGAGCATGTTCAACCGGCCGTGCCGAAGGACGTGCTTGCCTCCCTTGGGGAGAGGGTCACGTGGTGACCGGAGGGTAGGCCAGTGAGATCAATGCAGGAGAACACCATGCGGAAGTGGCGCGCCAGTCTTGCCGCCCGACTGTTGGCGACCGGGCTGGCACTGGCGGCGCCGCTCGTCGCGCAGGCCGAGAACGCCATCCAGTCCATCACCAGCACGCAGCAGGCCGGGGCCGACGTCGTGCGCATCGAACTCGCCGAGCCGCTTGCGGTGGTGCCCACCGGCTTTGCAGTGCAGACGCCGCCGCGCGTGGCGATCGACCTGCCGGCGGTGGCCAATGGCATCGGCCGCAACCTGGTCGACATCAACCAGGGCAACCTGCGCTCGGTGGCCGTGGCCCAGACCGGTGAACGCACGCGCCTGGTGCTGAACCTGCGCCAGGCCGCTAGCTATCGCGCTGAACTGCAGGGCAAGGTGCTGCTGGTGGTGCTGGAGGGTGGCGCCACTCCGCAGGCCGTGGCATCCACCGGGGAGGCCACGCACTTCGCCAAGCCCGAGAACACCGAGGCACTGCCGCTGCGCGACATCGACTTCCGCCGCGGGCCCGATGGCGCGGGCCGCATCGTGGTGGCCCTGGCCAGCACCCAGGTGGGCGTGGACATCCGCCAGCAGGGCCAGAGCCTGGTGGTGGAATTCCTGCGCTCCAGCCTGCCGGCCACGCTGCGCCGCCGCCTGGATGTCACCGACTTCGGCACCCCGGTGCAGACGGTGGCGGCCTTCCAGAGCGGCGACCGCGTGCGCATGATGGTCGAGCCCAAGGGCAACTGGGAGCACAGCGCCTACCAAAGCGACAACCAGTTCGTGCTGGAGGTGCGCCCGGTCAAGACCGATCCCAACAAGCTCACCCAGGGCCCCGGCTTCAGTGGCCAGAAGCTGAGCCTG
>CAYPDO010000625.1:0-3085 GCA_964409495.1 uncultured Bordetella sp. | reverse complement strand
GCTCCTGCCCCCCGAGGGGGCGCTCAGCCCCTTGGGGCGGCCCGGCGGGGCTGAGCCCGGTGGCCGAACACGCCGCAGCCGAGCGCCGCCACGGCCCCAGCCTGCGCCGGCAGTTGCTGACGCCGCTGGCCTGGGTGTGGGGCCTGGGCCTGGCGGTGGCCGTGGTGAGCGCGCTGTGGCTGGCGCGCACTGCCACCAACCGCGCCTTCGACCGCGGCCTGCAGGACGAGGTGAGCGCGCTGGCCTCGCGCGTGGTGTGGGGCGAGCGCGGCCCGCTGCTCGACCTGACGCGCCAGGCCATGGAGCTGATCACCTGGGACCAGGCCGACCGCAATGCCTTTGCGCTGGTCGACCTGGACGGCAATGCCCTGGCCGGCAGCGCCGAGGTGCCCGTGCCCAGCGCCACGATGCGGCGCGAGGCGCGTGGCCAGCCGCTGCTGTTCGACGACGAGATGCAGGGCCATGCGGTGCGCGGCGCGGTGTTCTCGATCATGTCGCCGATGCTCGACCGCATGGTCACGGTGATCGTCGTCGAGACCACCCAGCGCCGCGCCGAGACAGTGCGCGAGCTGCAGATCAGCATGCTGCTGCCCGCCGCGGCGATGGGCTCGCTCACGTTCGCTCTGCTGGGCTGGGGCATCCGGCGCGGCCTGCAGCCGCTGCGCGACGTGGCGGCCGAGGTCAGCGCACGCGGCCCGCAGGACTGGCAGCCGCTGTCGCTGGCGCGCGTGCCGGCCGAGGCCGTGCCGCTGATCGAGCGCATCAACCGCCTGCTCGACGACGTGCGCCAGTCGGTGGCGGTGCAGCGGCGCTTCATCGCCGACGCCGCGCACCAGCTGCGCACGCCGGTGGCCGGCATGCGCGTGCTGCTGCAGACGCTGGAGCAGGAACTGAAGGCCGCTGTGCCACCCGCGGTGTCGGCCGGCGGCATGCCCGGTGGCACGCTGGCCAGCGCCGATGCCGGCTGGCGCCCCATCGTGCAGCAGCTGCGCGGCAGCAGCGACCGCATGGCGCGGCTGATCGGCCAGCTGCTGAGCCTGGCGCGCTCGGAATCAACGCTGGCCCGGGATGCCGATCTGCGCAGCCAGGACATCCTGCCCACCGTGCGCGAGGCCTGCGAGCCGCTGGTGCTGCGCGCCTTGGCGGCTGACCGTCAGATCGCGCTGGAGGTGCTGGCCGCACCGGGCCAGCCCGAGCCGGCCGCGGTGCCGGCGCGCATGCATCCGCTGTGGCTGGGCGAGGTGCTGGTGAACCTGCTCGACAACGCGCTGCGCTATGGCGGCCAGCACATCGTGGTGCGGGTGCGCACGGGGGGCGCGGTGCACGGCGGTGGCGCCGAGGTGGTCGTGGAGGACGACGGCCCCGGCGTGCCGGCCGACCAGCTGCCACGGCTGTTCGAGCCCTTCTGGCGCGGTGAGCGCGCCGATCTGCGCAACGACGGCGGCACCGGCCTGGGTCTGGCCATCGCGCGCGAGATCGTCACCCGACTGGGTGGCACGCTGGAGGCCTACAGCCGGCCCCAGGTGGACGGCATGCGCTTCGTGATCCGCCTGCAGCAGTGAGCGCCGGCGCCCGGCTCAGCGCGCGCCGGGCTGGAAGGGCGCGCCACCCAGCTTGAAGCCGGCCTGGATGCCGCGCTTGGCAAACCAGCCCTGGTTCATCTCCAGCACAAAACGCACCGGCTTGGCCGAGCAGTGCGAGCTCTCGTCGAAGGGCTTCATGTCGGCCAGGTTGACGATGGTGCCGTCATCGGCCAGGAAGGCGATGGTCAGCGGCGTGGGCGTGTTGCGCATCCAGAAGCACTGCGGCGCTGGCGCCTCGAAAACGAACAGCATGCCTTCGTGCGGCGCCAGGTCGCGCCGGTACATCAGCCCCATCTGGCGCTGCTCGGGCGTGATCGCCACCTCGGCGCGGATGGCATGCATGCCGGCCGTCAGCGGCACGGCCTGCAGGCGTTGCGGCGCCGGCTGGGCCGTGGCCAGCATGGCGCTGCCGGCGGCCAGCAGGGCCAGCAGCGCCCGCGCCAGCCACCCTGTCTTGACATAGATCATGAACAAACCTCGGGGGAACCACTAGATTACCGTGCACGCGCCACCGGGCGGGCGGCAGCTGCGCTGCAAGCCGGTCCAGTGGCGCGGCGCCATTTCACCATGACCCCAACGCCCCCCGCCGCCGCCCTGACGCCTGAGACGGCGGGGCTGCGCGCGTCGCCGGGCGGGCTGGCAGGCGGTGCGACAGCGGCACGGCCACGCGGCCGCGCGGACGAGGATCTGGCGGTGCTGGACGATCCGGTCGAGCAGCGGCGCTTCACCCGCTACAGCACCGGTGCCGACGGCCAGGCGCAGGCCGATTCGTCGCTGCGCATCACCGGCATGTACTGCGCCGCCTGCGCCGGCCAGATCGAGCAGGCGCTGGCTGCGGTCGACGGTGTGCTCGAGGCCAGCGTCAGCGCGGCCGGCGAGCGTGCGCGCATCCGCTGGCAGCCGGGCCGCACGCGCGTGGCAGCCCTGGTGCAGGCCATCCGCGCCGCCGGTTATGACGCGCTGCCCGATGCGGCGCTGGCCGCGCGCGAGGTCCGCATCCAGGAGCACCGCCAGGCCATCTGGCGGCTGTTCGTGGCCGCCTTCTGCGCCATGCAGGTGATGATGCTGGCCACCCCCAGCTACGTGGCCCAGGGCAACGAGCTGGCGCCCGACCTGCGGCAGCTGCTCAACTGGGGCAGCTGGCTGCTCAGCCTGCCGGTGCTGCTGTTCTCGGCCGGGCCGTTTTTCCAGGGCGCCTGGCACAGCCTGCGCATGCGGCGCATCGGCATGGACGTGCCGGTGTCGCTGGGCCTGGTTGTCACCTTCGTCGCCAGCACCGGTGCCACCTTCGATCCGCAGGGCATCTTCGGCCACGAGGTGTACTTTGATTCGCTGACCATGTTCGTCAGCTTCCTGCTGGGCGGCCGCCTGCTCGAAACCCGCGCCCGGCACCGCGTGGCCCAGGTGCTGGAGGCCGCGTTGCAGGGCATGCCCGAGACCGCCGAGCGCCTGTGCGCCGATGGCCGCACCGAGACCGTCAGCGTGCAGCGCCTGGCCGTGGG
>CAYPDO010000624.1:0-3102 GCA_964409495.1 uncultured Bordetella sp. | reverse complement strand
TGCTGTTTCCCGCCACTGCGCACGGCAAGAACGTCGCCCCGCGCGTGGCCGCGCTGCTGGACGTGGCGCAGATTAGCGACGCCAGCAAGGTGATCAACGTCGACACGTTCGAGCGTCCGATCTACGCCGGCAACGCGATCGCTACCGTTCAGAGCAGCGATGCGATCAAGGTGATCACCGTACGCACCACCGCGTTCGACCCCGCCGCTGGCGGCGGCAACGCCGCCGTGCAGACGATCGATGCGGTTGCCGACAGCGGCCTGTCGGCGTTCGTCGGCGCCGAGATCGTCAAGCTCGACCGGCCCGAACTCACCGCGGCCAGGATCGTCGTCTCGGGCGGTCGCGCGCTGGGCAGCAACGAAAAGTTCAACGAGGTGCTGACGCCGCTAGCGGACAAGCTTGGCGCCGCGCTGGGCGCCAGCCGCGCCGCGGTCGATGCCGGCTACGCGCCCAACGACTGGCAGGTCGGCCAGACCGGCAAGATCGTGGCGCCACAGCTGTACATCGCCTGCGGCATCAGCGGGGCGATCCAGCACTTGGCTGGAATGAAGGACTCCAAGGTGATCGTTGCGATCAACAAGGACCCCGAAGCGCCGATCTTCAGCGTCGCAGATTACGGGTTGGAGGCGGACTTGTTCACCGCCGTGCCCGAACTGGTAAGAGCTCTGTAAGGCCTCAAACCGAGGAGGCTCACTTGATCTCGTCGGCCCTCGGTGTGTCCGCGCAGAACAACGAAGTCCCCCTGTACGACTTGGAGGCTTACGCCGGTGCAAGCGTAAGCGTCGTCCCAAGCTTGCGATTACCCACAAGTGAACGCTGCGATCCGCATCCCGAGGACGATGTCATTCAGTCGTGATAGGCCACGCCACATGACGGTGTTGCCTGGTGGCGGGTCGCCCTTGCGAGCCAGGTAGCCACCGAGCTTGGCCAACTGGTTGGCGTAGTGCGACAGCGCACGAGGCAGGATCTCGGGGCCCCCCGTCTTCGGTGATATTCGATCCAGCACCTCGATTTCGGCCTCGGTGAACGCATCGCTCGGGCTGGCGCGAGGATCATCCGCGTGATCTGAACGGCCCCTGGCTGGTTCCGGGCAATTGCCGGATGTGCCGATGCGTGGGGCGCATCGCGCACGGCAACATAGCCGTCCATGATCAGCGCGCAGCAACTGGACGCCCTGGACCCGCAGACGCGGCAGGCCGTGCAGGCGTTGCTGGCGCAAGTCCAGCAGCACGGCGCCGAGATCGCCTTCAAGCAAGCGCTGATCGACAAGCTCACGCACGAGATGGCGGTGCTCAAGCGCATGAAGTTCGCCGCCAGCAGCGAGCGCTTCGCCAGCACCCTGGCACCCGAGCAGCAGAGCCTGCTGGAGGAGACGCTGGACACCGACCTGGCCGAGCTCGAACGCGAGATTGAGCGCGAGCAGGCCGGCGACAAGGCCAAGGACCAGACCGAGAAGAAGGCCCCCAAGCGCAAGCCGCTGCCACCGCACCTGCCGCGCCACGACGTGGCGCACGAGCCAGCGGACACCAGCTGCCAAACCCCGGGTTGCGGACAACCCATGCAGCGCTTCGGCGAGGATGTGGCCGAACGGCTGGATTACCAGCCTGGCGTGTTCAGCGTAGAACGCCATGTGCGCGGCAAGTGGGCGTGCCGCTGCTG
This sequence comes from uncultured Bordetella sp., assembly GCA_964409495.1. Lineage (GTDB taxonomy): Bacteria > Pseudomonadota > Gammaproteobacteria > Burkholderiales > Burkholderiaceae_C > Pseudaquabacterium. The sequence continues at coordinate 1,443 of CAYPDO010000624.1, read as the reverse complement.
CGAGAAGATGGTTCAAGCGCCAGTGCCGGCCCACGTCATTGACAAGGGCATCCCGACCGCCGGCCTGCTGGCGCATCTGCTGGTGGCGAAGTTCATGGATCACCTGCCGCTGTACCGGCAGGAAGCCGTCTTCGAACGTGCCGGCCACTTGATCGCTCGATCGACGCTGGCGCAGTGGGTGGGTGAATGCGGCGCGCAACTGCAGCCGCTGGTGCAGGCGCTGGCCGACGAGTTGCGCCGCCATGTGGTGCTGCACGCCGACGAGACCCCGGTGGCCATGCTCAAGCCCAAGCACCTGCGCGACGGCAAGACCCACAAGGCCTACATCTGGTCGTACTGCACCACGAGCGCCAACCCAATCAAGGCGGTGGTGTTCGAGTTCAGCGAGGGCCGCAGCGGCGAGAACGTGCGCGAGTTCCTCAAGCTCGACACGCCCGAAGCCTGGCAGGGCACGTTGGTCACCGACGGCTTCAGCGGCTACACCGCCTGCTTCGACAAAGGCGTGACCTCGGCACAGTGCATGGCGCACGCCCGCAGGAAGTTCAACGACCTGTGGGCCAACCACCGCAGCGAAGTTGGCCGCCAGGCGCTGCGCTACCACCAGTGCCTGTTCAGGATCGAGCGCGCGATCGAAGAGTTGCCCAGCGATGCGCGAAGGCGCATACGCCAACGCAAGTCAAGCAGGGTGCTGGCCGTATTCCACCGCTGGCTGCTCGCGCAGCGGCAACAAGTGCCGACCGGCTCGGCTACGATGAAGGCCATCGACTACAGCTTGAAGCGCTGGGCGCAGCTGACGCGCTTCGTCGACGACGGTGAGGTGCCGATCTCCAACAACTGGGTGGAGAACCACATCCGGCCAATCGCCATCGGGCGGTCGAACTGGTTGTTCGCCGGTAGCCTGCGTGCGGGCAAACGGGCCGCGGCCGTGATGAGCCTGCTGCACTCAGCGCGCATCAACGGGCATGAGCCTTACGCGTACTTCAAGGACGTGCTGGAGCGGTTGCCGACGCATCCGGCCAGCCGGATCGAAGAACTGCTGCCGCTTCGCTGGGCCCCCACTACGTCCCAGTAGCAAAGCGGTGGATCAACGGATGGCAAATCCGTCCAGGTGAGTTGGCCGGACGGATACTGCCCGCCCGCCTAAAGGCGATTCGAGAGGCGCTGACGCGTCGTATGCATGAGCCGATCCCCGTGTCGGCCGCTGGTTGCGGCGCGTCGTCCAGGGCTACTTCAACTACCACGGCGTACCAGGCAATGTTGACCGACTGGACGCGTTCCGCAAGGACCTGTCCCGAGCATGGCTGCATGCGCTTCGGCGGCGGGGTCAGCGTGGACGGATGCCCTGGCCCAGGTTCGCAGTGCTGGTCGATCGCTACCTTCCGCGGGCACGGGTACTCCACCCGTATCCGCATCAACGCTTCGCGTCATGACTCAAGGCAGGAG
>CAYPDO010000623.1:0-3102 GCA_964409495.1 uncultured Bordetella sp. | reverse complement strand
CTACACCCGCGGCCCGGGCCTGGCCGGCGCGCTGCTGGTGGGGGCCGGCGTGGCCTGCGCGCTGGCCGCCGCGCTGGACAAGCCCACGCTGGGCGTGCACCACCTGGAAGGCCATCTGCTGTCGCCCTTTCTCTCGGCCGATGCGCCCGAGTTCCCGTTCGTGGCCCTGCTGGTCTCGGGCGGCCACACGCAGCTGATGCGCGTGGAGGGCGTGGGCCGCTACGAGCTGCTGGGCGAAACCATCGACGACGCCGCCGGCGAGGCCTTCGACAAGAGTGCCAAGCTGCTGGGCCTGGGCTACCCGGGCGGGCCGGCGCTGTCGCGGCTGGCGGCGTCCGGCAAGGCCGATGCCTTTGCACTGCCGCGGCCGCTGCTGCACAGCGGCAACCTGGATTTCTCGTTCGCCGGCCTGAAGACGGCGGTGCTCACCCAGCACCGCAAGCTGGAGGCCGCTGGCGCCGTGGCCGAACAGTCGCGCGCCGACCTGGCGGCCGCCACCCAGGCGGCCATCGTCGAGGTGCTGGTGAAGAAGTCTCTGGCGGCGCTCAAGCTCACTGGCCTGCGGCGCCTGGTGGTCTCGGGCGGCGTCGGGGCCAACCGCGCCTTGCGCGAGCAGTTGAATGTCGCCGCGCAGCGCCGCGGCCTGCGCGTGCACTACCCCGAGCTGGCGCTGTGCACCGACAACGGGGCCATGATCGCGCTGGCCGCGGCGATGCGGCTGCAGGCCGGATGCGCCCAGGCGCAGCGCGACTACGCCTTCGACGTCAAGCCGCGCTGGCCGCTGGACCAGATCTAGCGGCCTGCGTGAGCGGCCCGCGACGACGCGCAGCCGAGCTCACCCGATGCGCATGCGCGAGGTCTTGGCCGGGCCGCGCTTGCTCAGCGTGAGGGTCAGCACGCCGTGTTCGGGCCGGGCGCCCGACTCGGCCTCGTTGACCTCGGTGGGCAGCGTGAAGCTGCGCGCATAGCGCTGCACCGAGCGTTCGCTGTAGACCACGCGGTCACCGTCCTTCTGCTCGTCGGCCCGGGTGATCTGCGCCGCCACGCTGACACGGTTGCCGTCCACCGAGATCGTCACATCGTCCTTGGCCACGCCGGGCAGGTCGAGCTTCACGGTGTAGCCAGTGTCGGATTCCGACACGTCCGGTGGCGGACTGCGCCGGCCGTTGTCGCTGCTGCGCACGGGCGCGAGAAAGCGGCCGAAGAAGTCGTCGTCGAACAGGCGATCAACATGGCGGGCCAGGTCGCCCTGGCGATGCATGGGAACGAGGCACATGGTCAAGCTCCTAGAATCGCTCCACACCACCAGGCACGCGTGGGCCGGGTATTCCTGCCCAGGCTAGCGTGTCCGCACCGCTGAAGATGCAGCGGTTTTTTTTTTGCTTTCAAGAGTGCTGGATTTGCGATGAAACAATCCCTTCGGAGTGCCCGCCGACGGCTGGCCCTGGGGCTGCTGGCGGTCTGTGCCGCCTGGGGCGCGCCGGTGGCCGCCCAGACCGCGTCGGCCACGGCCACCGCCCCAGTTCCCAACACCGAACCTGTGCGGCTGGCACTGATCGAGGCGCTGTCGGGGCCGTTCGCCAATGCCGGCGAGGCCGTGTTCCGCAACTTGCTGTGGGCCACCGAGCGGGTCAATGCGCGCGGCGGCGTCAAGCTGCCGGCCGCCGCCGGGGGCGCACGCAGGCTCGAGCTGGTGCGCATGGACAGCAAGGGCCAGGCCGACGAGGCGCTGACCCTGCTCAAGGGGGCCACCGACCGCCAGATCGGCTTCGTGCTGCAGGGCAACAGCTCCAGCGTGGCCAGTGCGCTGATCGATGCGCTGAACAAGCACAACGAGCGCGAGCCACAGCGCCGCGCCCTGCTGCTGAACTACTCGGCCGTGGAGCCCTCACTGACCAACGAGCGCTGCAGCTTCTGGCACTTCCGCTTCGACGCGCATGCCGACATGCGCCTGAACGCGCTGCTGAGCGTGCTGCAGGACGACAAGGCGCTGAAGAAGGTCTACCTGATCGGGCAGGACTACAGCTTCGGCCAGCAGCTGGCCCGGCAGGCGAGGGCGCAGATCCAGGCGCGCCGGCCCGACATCGAGATCGTCGGCGACGAGCTGCACCCGATGGGGCGGGTCAAGGACTTCATGCCCTACGCCACCAAGATCCGCGCCAGCGGCGCGCAGGCGGTGATCACCGGCAACTGGGGCAATGACCTGACGCTGCTGGTCAAGGCCACGCGCGAGCTGGGCGTGCCGCTGAAGTACTACACCTTCTACGGCAACGCGCTGGGCGCGCCGGCCGCGCTGGGCGATGCCGGCGTGGGCGCGGTGCTGGCAGTGGCCGAATGGCAGCCCAACCTGGGCGACGCGGCCAGCGAGGCCCTGGTGGGCGCCTTTCACAAGCGCTTTCCCGATCCGCGTGACGACTACCTGCATGCACGCATGCAGGCCCTGGTCGAGCTGCTGACCCAGGCGATGGAGAAGGCGCGCTCGACCGATCCCGTGGCGGTGGCGCGCGCACTGGAAGGCCTGAGCCTGGACGCCACCGCGCTGGGCGGCGTGCACCAGGGCAGCATGCGCGCGGCCGATCACCAGTTCCAGCAGCCGCTGGTGGTGAGCCTGATGGACAAGGCCGGCACGCCGGGCGTGAAGCACGATGTCGAAGGCTCGGGCTACGGCTTTCGCGCCGTGCGCCGCTTCGACGCCCGCACCGTGGAAATGCCCCACAGCTGCCGCATGACGCGGCCGGAGTGATCGCCATGGCCGAACTGGATCTGCGCCCCACTATCGCCGGCCTGCCCGGCAGCCGCATCCGCGAGGTGGCCAACGCCGGCCTGCACCGCAGCGATGTGCTGGCCTTCTGGTTCGGCGAATCGGACGAGGTCACGCCGCCCGAGATCCGCCAGGCGGCCGCCGAATCGATCGCCCGTGGCGAGACCTTCTACAGCCACAACCTGGGCCTGGCCGAACTGCGCGAGGCGCTGCGCAGCTACGTGGGCGGGCTGCATGGCGACCCCGGGCCCGAGCGCATCGCCGTCACCTCGTCGGGCGTCAATGCGCTGATGCTGGCGATGCAGCTGCTGGTGGGCCATGGTGACGAGGTGGTCGTCGTC
>CAYPDO010000622.1:0-3113 GCA_964409495.1 uncultured Bordetella sp. | reverse complement strand
CACCTGCAGGCCCAAGCAGTTGGGGCCCAGGATGCGCAGCAGCCCGGGCCGCGCAGCGTCCAGCATGGCCTGGCGCTGCGCCGCATCCAGCCCGGCCGACAGCACCACCGCGGCGCGCGTGCCGCGCTCGGCCAGTTCGGCGACCAGGCCGGCCACCGTGGCCGGCGGCGTGCACACCACGGCCAGCTCGGGCGCCTCGGGCAGCGCGGCGATCGAATCGATGGTCATCACGCCGGCCGCGCCACGGCTGGCATGCAGCAGCTGCCTGCGGCGGTTCACCGCGTACAAGGCCCCCGCGTAACCCGCCGCGCGCAGGTTGCGCCACACCAGCGAGCCCACGCTGCCAGGACGCTCGGAGGCACCGATCACCGCCACCGAGGCCGGATCGAACAGGGAGTCGAGGTTGCGGATGCTCATGGGGTTCCGACAGGCCGGGCGAGGTGGCGATGGGCGGCCGGGTGCCGGCGCCTCTGCCGCCGATGCTGCCCGCCCGGGTGATCTGTTGCCTGACGAATGTCAACGCCGGGCCGCCGCCGCGCCATCCCCTGCGGCCGCGGCCTTGATGCCCCGCAAGCCCGCCACGCCCGGCCCGGCCGCCTGGGCGCCACAGGCCACGCGCCAGCAGCGATGATGCGCACGATGCGCCAGCCGGCGCTGCGCCGCGCCGCCCGCCCGCCGCGCCGAGGAGACCGTGCATGCCGCCCGTGTTCGATGCCCTGCGTGCCGGCGCCACGGCGCTGGAGGTGCTGGCCGCCGCCGGCGACAGCCCGGCGCGCCTGGCCGCGCGCCAGGCCCGGCGGCTGGCCGCGCTGCTGGCCCATGCGCAGCAGGCCAGCCCGCTGATGCGCGAACATCTGGCCGGCATCGATGCGGCGCGCACGCCGCTGACCGAGCTGCCGGTCAGCCGGCGCGACCTGCTGATGGCGCAGTTCGACCGCTGGGTCACCGACCCCGCACTGCGCCTGGCCGAGCTGCGCCGCTTCACCGCCGATCCCACACGCATCGCCGAGCCCTGGCTCGGCCGCTACCTGGTGTGGGAAAGCTCGGGCACCAGCGGCCTGCCGGGGGTGTTTGTGCACGACGCCGCCACGCTGGCGGTGTACGACGCGCTGGAGGCCCTGCGCCGCAGCGAGCCGCAGGCCTGGCGGCGCTGGCTGGATCCGGCCCAGGCCGGCGAACGCCTGGTGTTCGTCGGCGCCACCGGCGGCCACTTCGCCAGCCTGGTGAGCCTGCGCCGGCTGCAGCAGCTGCAGCCCTGGCGTGGCGCGGCGCTGGCCTGCGTGTCGATCCTGCAGCCCACGGCGGCCCTGGTGGCCGAACTCAACGCGCTGATGCCCACCCAGCTGGCCACCTACCCCACGGCCGCCGCGCTGCTGGCCGACGAGGCCGCCGCGGGCCGCCTGCACATCCACCCGCACACGGTGTGGACCGGTGGCGAGACCCTTGGCCCGGCGCAGCGCCGGCACATCGCGCAGCAGCTGGGCTGCCCGGTGCGCGACAGCTATGGCGCATCCGAATTCCTGCCCATCGGCTGGGAATGCCGGCTTGGTGCGCTGCATGTGAATGCCGACTGGGTGCTGCTGGAAGCGGTGGACGACCGGCTGCGCCCGGTGACGCCGGGCACGCCCTCGGCCGGCACCCTGCTCACCAACCTGGCCAACCATGTGCAGCCGCTGATCCGCTATGCGCTGGGCGACCGCATCCGCGTGGCCCCCGGGCCCTGCGCCTGCGGCTCGCCGATGCCGGTGGTCACGGTGCAGGGCCGCCATGACGACCGGCTGCAGATGGCCGGCGCCCAGGGACAGCTGGTGACGCTGCTGCCGCTGGCCCTGAGCACCGTGCTCGAGGAACAGGCCGGGCTGTACGACTTCACCCTGGTGCAGCGCGACCGGCATACGCTGCTGCTGCAGTTGCCCCTGCCGGCCGAGGTGGCCACCGCAGCGCTGGCCCGCGGCTGCGCGGCCCTGGCCGCGTTTGCGCGCCACCAGGGTGTGGACCGGCCGCAGGTGCTGGGCGAAGCCGGCCGGCCGGTGGCCCACGGCCGCAGCGGCAAGGCGCGGCGCATCCTGGCCATGCCCTGCTGAGGCCGACCGCGGCCGGCCACCGCGGGGCTCAGGCCCGCCGGGCCGCCCCAAGGGACTGAGTGCACCCTCCGGGGGCAAGCGCGCAGCGACGTGGGGGCTGGCTCAGGCCCACAGGTCCAGCGGCGGATCGGCGGCCAGCGCGCGCATCAGGTCGCCACGGCCGATGTAGCCCTGCACCTGGCCAGCCTCGTCCACCACCGGCAGGCCCGGCAGGCCGGTGGCGGCCAGCACCTGGGCCAGGCGGCGCACATCGGTGGCGGCATCCACCGCCGGCACCGGCGTGCGCATGCGCGCCGACACCGGCTGGGCCCAGAAAGCCGCCAGGCGCGACGGATCGACGATCGGTGGCGGCGCCAGATCGGCCAGCCGCGCCAGGCCCACCAGGCTGCCGGCCGCATCGCGCACCGGCGCCTGCGCCACGCCGCGGGCGGCCAGCAGCTGCCAGGCGCGGCGCAGGCTGTCGTCGGCCTGCAGCAGCAGCACGTCGTGGCTCATCAGCTCGGCCACGCTGGTGATGCGGTGGCGGGCCACGTCACCGCCGGGGGCATAGGCGGCCGCGGCCTCGCGGCGCGCCTGGGCCGCGGCCTGCGCTGCGGCGCCGCCCTGGCCCGCTTGCTCGCCCTGCCCCGCCACCGGCCGGCCGGCCTCGTCGAACGCGCCCACGAAGGTGATCTCGCGGTCGTCGACCGGCGCCACGCGCAGGCCCTGGCCGACGCCCGGCACGCGCCGCAGCTGCTCCAGTGAACCCTTGAACACCCGCCCCGCCGTGCCGTAGATGCTGAACATTGCGCCGCGCCCCGCCCCAGCCCAGATGCGCAAGGATACGACGGCGCCACCGCCGGCCCGCACCGGCATCACCCGGGGTCAGGTGCGCGTCGGGCGCGGTGGCTAAACTCCATGGGTTTGCCCGGGCCCCCCGCGCGATGTGCGGGGCCGGGGCCCGGCCCCTCCCCCCTTCCTCCGGCGCGCACCCCCATGAGCACCACCACCACGATCCGCCAGCAAGACCTGATCGACAGCATCGCCGCG
>CAYPDO010000621.1:0-3117 GCA_964409495.1 uncultured Bordetella sp. | reverse complement strand
GCCCGAGCCCACGTCGCCCTGCAGCAGGCGGTTCATCGGCGTGGCGTGGGTGGCGTCGGCGGCGTCGTGCTCGCGCTGGCGGGCCAGGTCCTGGGCGATCTCTTGCACCACGCGCTGCTGGGCGCCGGTCAGCTGGAAGGGCAAGGCGGCCAGCAGCCGGTCGACCAGGCCGCCGGGTGGCGCCTGCAGGCGCGGCGCCGCCTGGCGCACGCGCTGCGCGCGGGCCATCAGCTGGCTGAGTTGCTGGGCCAGCAGCTCCTCGAACTTCAGGCGCTGCCAGGCCGGGTGGCTGCGGTCTTCCAGCGCCGCCAGCGCCAGGCCGGGCGGCGGCTGGTGCAGGCGCAGCAGCGCCTCGCGCAGCGGCGGCAGTGCAGCGGGCACGGTGCCGGGCGGCAGCAGCTCGTCCAGCGGCGCGCGGTGCAGGCCCGAGGCCACGGCCTTGCGCAGATAGGCCTGCGGCAGCTGGGCGCTGGTGGGGTACACGGGTGTCAGCGCCTGGGCCAGCGGCGCACCGGGCTCCACGCCCTTGAAATGCGGGTGCACCATCTCGCGGCCAAAGAAGCCGTGGCGCAGCTCGCCGCGCACGCGCACGCGCTGGCCGGCGGCCAGGGTCTTCTGGTGGTTGGGGTAGAAGTTCAGGAAGCGCAGCACCAGCTCGCCGCTGTCATCGGCCATGCGGGCCACCAGCTGGCGGCGCGGGCGCAGCTCGATGCGGCAGTCATGCACCACACCCTCCACCTGCACCGCCTCGCCATCACGCGCCGCGGCAATGGGCGTGATGCGCGTCTCGTCTTCATAGCGCAGCGGCAGGTGCAGGGCCAGGTCGATATCACGGCGCAGGCCCAGCTTTTCCATCGCCTTCTGCGGCGCGGATTTTTCGCGCGGGGCAGCGGGGGCGGTGGTGGGGGGAGACGGCATGTGGGGGATTCTGCCGCCCACGCCGGGGTGTGACCGCTGGCACGGCGCAGCAGGCCGGTTTGCCCGGCCGGCAGGGGGCGGGCGGCGGCTGTCGATAATCCAGCCTCCCGGGCCGTCATGGCTCGCCAAGCGCAGCAGCGCGGCCGCATCCGCCCTGCCCGACGCCGATCAACCTGCCGACCGCTTGAAAGCCAGCTTGACCGCCCGTCTGTCCCGCCTCCTGCCCACCCGCCCCTGGCTGCGCCGCACGCTGCTGGCCGCTGGCGCCACGCTGACCGCTGGCGCGCTGGCGCTGGGCCTGGCCGTGGCCTGGTACCTGCCCCAGCTGCCCTCGCTGGAGCCGGTCACCACCTACCAGCCGCGCCAGCAGCTGCAGGTGTTCACCGCCGATGGCGTGGAGATCGCCGCCTTCGGCACCGAGCGGCGGGTGTTCGTGCCCATCGAGCAGATGCCGCCGGCGCTGGTGAAGGCGGTGCTGGCCACCGAGGATGCGCGCTTCTACAGCCACTCGGGCATCGACTGGCTGGGCGTGGCGCGGGCCATCGCGGCCCAGCTCACCGGCGGCATGCGCCAGGGGGCGTCCACCATCACGCAGCAGGTGGCGCGCACCTTCTTCCTGTCGCAGCGCTTCACGCCCGAGCGCAAGATCAAGGAGGCGCTGCTGGCGCTGCGCATCGAGCGCAATCTCTCCAAGGACAAAATCCTGGAGCTGTACCTGAACCAGATCTACCTGGGCCAGCGCTCCTACGGCTTTGCCGCGGCAGCCGACACCTACTTCGGCAAGCCGCTGGCGCAGCTCACGCTGGCCGAGGCGGCCATGCTGGCCGGCCTGCCGCAGAACCCGGCGTTTGCCAACCCGATCACCAACCTCGAGCGTGCCACGCGCCGCCAGCGCATCGTGCTGGCGCGCATGGTGGCCACCGGCGACATCACGGCCGAGCAGCAGGCGGCGGCCCGGGCCCAGGTGCTGGCCATCGGCAAGCCGCGCGAGGCCGTGCTGCATGCCGAGTACGTGGCCGAGATGGCGCGGCGCACGGTGGTCGAGCGTTTCGGCAACGAGGCCTATTCGCAGGGACTGCGCGTGGTCACCGCCCTCCGCGCGGCCGACCAGCAGGCAGCCTGGGCCGCCGTGCGCCGCGGTGTGCTGGCGCACGACCAGCGCCAGCCCTGGCGCGGCCCCGAGAACCAGGCCGAGCTGCCGCGCGACGATGGCCCCGAGCTTGACCAGGCCGCCGGCCAGGCGCTCAAGGACGTGCGTGACGACGACGTGCTGCGCGCCGCCGTGGTGCTGGCCGCCAGCCCGCGCGAGGTGCTGGTGATGCTGGCCAGCGGCGAGCGCGTGCGCATCGGCGGCGAAGGCCTGCGCCGCGCCGCCGCCGGCCTGGCGCCCAAGGCGCCCGATGAGCTGGCCATCCGCCGCGGCGCGGTGATCCGCGTGATGCAGGCGCCCGCACCGGCCGCGGCCAAACCCGGCGAGGCGGCCGCCGGCGCCTGGAGCATCGTGCAATGGCCCGAGGTGGAGGCCGCGCTGGTGGCGCTGGACGCCGCCAGCGGCCGCGTGCGCGCGCTGGTGGGCGGGTTCGACTTCCAGCAGCAGCCCTTCAACCATGTCACGCAGGCCTGGCGGCAGCCGGGCTCCTCGCTCAAGCCCTTCCTGTATTCAGCGGCGCTGGAAGAGGGCGTGATGCCCGGCACCCTGGTCAACGATGCGCCGCTGAGCTTTGGCGATGGCTGGCAGCCGCAAAACAGCGATGGCAGCTTCGACGGCCCGATCACGCTGCGCCAGGCGCTAACGCGCTCGAAGAACCTGGTGTCGATCCGCGTGCTGCAGCAGCTGGGCGTGCCACCGGCCCTGGCCTGGCTGCGCCGCTACGGCTTCGAGGCGGCGCGCCAGCCGAACGACCTGACCCTGGCCCTGGGCGCCGGCGGCACCACGCCGATGCAGCTGGCCCAGGCCTATGCGGTGCTGGCCAATGGCGGCTGGCGCATCAGCCCGGTGCTGATCGAGACCATCACCGATGCCCAGGGCCGGCAGCTGTTCCAGGCGCCGGCCACCGCGGCGCAGCCTGACGAGGCGCGCCGCGCGGTGCCGGCGCGCAATGTGTTCCTGGTCAACAGCATGCTCCATGACGTGACACGCTACGGCACGGCCGCGCGGGCCCAGGGCCAGCTGGCGCGTGGTGACCTGTACGGCAAGAC
>CAYPDO010000620.1:0-3122 GCA_964409495.1 uncultured Bordetella sp. | reverse complement strand
AGGCCTCGGGCGCGCCGCCGGGCATCAGCGCCGGGCCCCGGCGCGCGCCTTCCTCGCCGCCCGAGACGCCGCAGCCCACGAAGTGCAGGCCGCGCGTGGCCAGCGCGGCGCTGCGGCGCTCGGTGTCGGTGAAGCGGCTGTTGCCGCCGTCGATGACGATGTCGCCGGGCTGCAGCAGCGGCAGCAGGCCGTCGAGCACCGCGTCCACCGGCGCGCCGGCATTGACCATCAGCAGGATCTTGCGCGGCCGGGCCAGGCTGGCCACCAGGGCCTGCAGCGTGCCGGTGGCCGTGATCGCGCCGGTGGCGCCGGGGCCGCGCGCCGCGGCAGCCTGGGCAGCCTGCCGGGCGGCGGCAGGCTCACGGTCGTAGGCCAGCACGGCATAGCCGCGGTCGGCCAGGTTCAGGGCCAGGTTGCGGCCCATCACGCCCAGGCCCACGATGCCGATGTGGCCGGTGTCGGTGGCATGCGTCATGGCGGGGTGTCCTGGTGTGCGGGCAGTGCGGTGGGCGGTCCGGGATTGTCGGCGCCCCGGTGCTGGCCGCGGGGTGTGGATGTCCACAAGGCCGGCGGGCGTGCGGCATGCCAGGCGCGCCGCATTGGCATGAATGATCGCGCGCCGGCGCATGGCTGTCGCAAGCGGCCAATGGCTTTGGCCGCGCCGAAGCAGCCCCTTGGCAAAGCCGAATGGCGCGGCGGCGCGGCGGCGGGCACGCTTGCGCTTGGGCGGGCCGTTGCGGCGCCCGCAGACATCGACGCACAGGAGCACAAGCGCATGGCAGGCATGATGGAAGGCAAGGTGGTGGTGGTCACCGGCGCGGGCGGCGGCATCGGCCGCGACATCGCGCTGGCGCTGGCCGCCGAGGGCGCCCAGGTGGTGGTCAACGACCTGGGCACCAGCACCACCGGCGAGGGTGCCAGTGCCGACCCGGCGCAGCAGGTGGTTGACGAAATCCGCGCTGCCGGCGGCCAGGCTGTGGCCAGCACCGACAGCGTGGCCGAGGCGGCGGCGGCCAACCGCATCATCCAGTGCGCGCTGGATACCTATGGCCGCATCGACGGCGTGGTGAACAACGCCGGCATCCTGCGCGACCGCATCTTCCACAAGATGAGCGATCCCGAGTGGGACGCGGTGATCAAGGTGCACCTGTACGGCAGCTGGTTCGTCAGCCGCGCCGCCGCCAACCACTTCAAGGAGCAGGGCAGCGGCGCCTTCGTGCACATGACCAGCACCTCGGGCCTGATCGGCAACTTCGGCCAGGCCAACTACAGCGCCGCCAAGCTGGGCCTCACCGCCTTCAGCAAGAGCATTGCGCTGGACATGGCCAAGTTCAATGTGCGCTCGAACTGCATCGCGCCCTTTGCCTGGAGCCGCATGATCGGCTCGATCCCCACCGACACACCCGAGCAGCAGGCTCGCGTGGCGCGCATGCAGCAGATGACGCCGGCCAAGATCGCGCCGCTGGCCGTCTACCTTCTCAGTGACGCGGCCAGCGCGGTGAACGCCCAGGTGTTCGCGGTGCGCAACAACGAGATCTTCCTGATGAGCCAGCCGCGGCCGCTGCGCAGCGTGCACCGCGGCGAGGGCTGGACGCCGCAGCACATCGCCGAGCACGCGATGCCGGCGCTCAAGGGCAGCTTCGTCGCGATGGACCGCTCGGCCGATGTCTTCGGCTGGGACCCGATCTGATGCCGGCCGTCAATGCCCGCCGGGCGCTGCTGATGGCCGTGCTGGGCAGCTGCGCGCTGCCGGCTGCCTGGGCGCAGGCCAACGGCCCGGTGCGTCTGCTGGTGGGCTATGCCGCAGGCGGCCCGGTGGATGCCGCGGCGCGGCTGCTGGCGCCGGCACTGGCCAAGGAGCTGGGCCAGCCGGTGCAGGTGGAGAACAAGCCCGGCGCCAATGCCACGCTGGCCGGTGATGCGGTGGCGCGTGCCGCGCCCGACGGCCTGACGCTGTGGTTTGCCGCCAGCCCGCCGATCACCATCGGCCCGAATGTGATGAAGAAGATGCCGCTCGATCCGGCCAGGGACATCACGCCGGTGGCGCCGCTGGTGAATTACAGCAATGTGCTGGTGGTCAACAAGGACGTGCCGGCGCAGAACCTGAAGGAGCTGATCGCGCTGGCCAAGGCCCAGCCGGGCAAGCTGAGCTATGGCTCGGCCGGCATCGGCGCCAGCAACCACCTCAGCGGCGAGCTGCTGGCTGAACGCACCGGCGTGCAGCTGTTGCATGTGCCCTACAAGGGCAGCGGGCCGGCGATGTCGGACGTCATCGGTGGCCAGCTGACGATGATGTTCGACATCCTGAGCACGGCGCGCGGGCACATCGCCAGCGGGCGCGTGCGGCCGATCGCGATCAGTGCGCACAAGCGCAGTGCGGCGATGCCGGAGGTGCCCACGATGACCGAGGCCGGCCTGGCCGGGTTCGACGTGGGCGGCTGGTATGCGCTGTACGGGCCGAACAAGCTGCCGGCGGCTGTGGCCTCGCGCCTGCTCGAGGCCACGCGGCGCGCGCTGGCCCAGCCCGAGCTGGCCAAGGCCTATGCCGAGCAGGGCTATGACGCCTGGGCGGGCACGCCCGAGCAGGTGGCGCAGCGGGCGGCGGCCGAGCGGGCACAGTGGGCCTCGGTGGCGAAGGGGATCTCGATCGATTGATCGCGGTTTGGGGGGCGTTCTGCCTCTGCCTCTGCTTCTGCTCCTGCTCCTGCTTCTGCTTCTGCTTCTGTGGATGCTGTGGCGTTGGCGTCGTTTCCCATGGCTCCTGGCAGCGCGCCGGGATGTCGCCCCGGCGGGCGACCCCCTTTCTTTTTCGCGAAAAAGAAAGGGGGCAAAGAAAAGCGCTTCCAAACTTTCCGACACCACCGAGCAGTTCTCCGGTGCATCGAGGCGGGCGCCTCGCCCGCCCGGCGGGCTCGAACATAGCTGGCCGGAAACGCCTGTAGCCATTCCACGCGCGCGGGCCCCCCGGTCAAGACTTGCGTGAAGAGCGCCGCAGGGCAATACCGGATGCCAGATCGGCGCGATGCGACGGTCTGGCCATCGGCGGCAACGGCGCCATCACCATGGTCTTGTTCGGCAGCCTGTTCGAGCCCGCCGGGCGGGCGAGGCGCCCGCCTCGATGT
>CAYPDO010000619.1:0-3124 GCA_964409495.1 uncultured Bordetella sp. | reverse complement strand
TGCTGGCCGACATCGACCAGCAGGCGCTCGCCGCCACCACCGCCGATCTGGCCACGGCCTTCGGCAAGGATGGGGTGCGCGGCGTGCGCTGCGATGTCACCGACGAGGCCAGCGTGATCGCCGCCTTCGGCCGCGCGACGCTCGAGTTCGGCGGCGTCGACATCGTGGTCAGCAATGCCGGCATCGCCAGCGCCGCGCCGCTGGAAGACACCAGCCTGGCGCTGTGGAACCGCAACCAGAGCATCCTGGCCACCGGCTACTTCCTGGTCGGCCGCGAGGCCTTCCGCCAGATGAAGGCGCAGGGCACCGGTGGCAGCATCGTGGTCATCGCCAGCAAGAACGGCATGGTGGCCAGCAACCAGGCCACGGCCTACTGCGCGGCCAAGGCCGCCGAGATCCAGCTCAGCCGCAGTTTCGCGCTGGAAGGCGCGCCGCTGGGCATCCGCAGCAACGTCGTCAACCCCGATGCGGTGATCCGCGGCAGCAAGATCTGGACAGGCCAGTGGAGCTCCGAGCGCGCCGCCGCGAACAAGATCGACGAGGGCGACCTGGAGAAGTTCTACCGCGAGCGCAGCATGCTCAAGCGCAGCGTGCTGCCCGAGGACATCGCCGAGGGCGCGTACTTCTTTGCCGCCGAGCACCTGAGCGGCAAGTGCACGGGCAACATCCTGAACGTGGACGCCGGCAACCTTGCCGCCTTCACACGCTGAACCCGGCGCCCAAGGAGACCTCCTCATGGCCACCATCGATTCCGGCCTCATCGCCGCCCACAACGAGCCCCTGCTGCGCCATCTGCGCAACGACTACGAGCACCTCGGCGAGCAGCTGGCGCGCCGCGGCATCGACATCGAGCGCGTGCGCGCCCAGGTGGCGGCCTTCGGCGTGGCCATCCCCAGCTGGGGCGTGGGCACCGGCGGCACGCGCTTTGCGCGCTTTCCGGGCCAGGGCGAGCCGCGCCATGTGTTCGACAAGCTGCAGGATTGCGCGGTGATCCAGCAGCTGGCACGCGCCACGCCCACTGTCAGCCTGCACATCCCGTGGGACAAGTGCAGCGACTGGAGCGAGCTGCGCCAGACCGCGCAAGGCCATGGACTGGCCTTTGACGCGATGAACTCCAACACCTTCTCCGACCAGCCGGGGCAGGCCCGCAGCTACAAGTACGGCAGCCTGAGCCACACCGATGCCGCCACGCGCGCGCAGGCGGTGGAACACAACCTCGAATGCATCGCCATCGGCCAGCAGCTGGGCAGCACCGCGCTCACCGTGTGGGTGGGCGACGGCAGCAACTTTCCGGGCCAGCAGCACTTCCGCCGCGCCTTCGACCGCTACCTGGACAGCGCCCGTCAGATCTACGCCGCGCTGCCATCCGGCTGGCGCATGATGCTTGAGCACAAGATCTGCGAGCCGGCCTTCTATGCCACGGTGATCCAGGACTGGGGTTCCAGCCTGCTGGCCGCGCAGGCGCTGGGCCCCCAGGCGCAGTGCCTGGTGGATCTGGGCCACCATGCGCCCAATGTCAACATCGAGCTGATCGTGGCGCGCCTGATCGCCGCCGGCAAGCTGGCCGGCTTCCACTTCAACGACAGCAAGTACGGCGACGACGACCTCGATGCCGGCAGCGTCAGCCCCTACCGCCTGTTCCTGGTGTTCAACGAGCTGGTGGCCGCGGCGCACGAGGGCGTGGCCTTCGATCCAGCCTACATGCTCGACCAGAGCCACAACGTCACCGACCCGATCGAGAGCCTGATGACCAGCGCCGTGCAGGTGCAGCGCAGCCATGCCCAGGCCCTGCTGGTGGACCGCGCCGCGCTCGACGCCGCGCAGCAGGCCAACGACGCGCTGACCGCCACCCACCTGCTGAAGGCTGCCTTCCAGACCGATGTGACGCCGCTGCTGCAGCGCGTGCGCGTGGATGCCGGCGGCGCCATCGATCCGGTGGCGGCCTACCGCGCCAGCGGCTACCGCACCCGCGTGGCGGCCGAGCGCCCGGCAGCCCAGGGCGGCGGAGGCGGCATTGTCTGAAGCCGGCCAAGGGCCCGGCGCCGCGCTGGACCTGGTGCTGGACATCGGCAAGACCCGCAGCAAGCTGCTCGTCATCGACCGCGCCGGCAACGTGCTGGCGCAGGCCGAACATGGCTCGGGCACCCGCGCAGACGGCACCTGGGCCGCACTCGACACCGACGGCATCGCGGCCTGGCTGAGCGAGGCCCTGGCCGGCCTGGGCACGCTGCGCAGCCAGCTGGCGCGCGCGGTGGTCAGCGCCCACGGCGCGGCCTTCGCGGCCGTGCAGGGCGAGGCGCTGTGCTGGCCGGTGCCCGACTACGAGTTCGAGGGCTTCGACCAGCGCCCGGCCGACTGGGCGCATCAGATCGGCCCGTTCAGCCAGACCCACAGCCCCGACCTGCCGCGCGGCCTGAACGCCGCCACGCAGTTCGACTGGCTGGCACGCCACGCCCCCGCGCAGTTCGCGCAGGGCACGCTGCTGCCCTATGCCCAGTACTGGGCCTGGTGGCTCAGCGGCGTGGCGGCCAGCGAGGTGAGCTCGCTCGGCTGCCACACCCACCTGTGGGATCCGCTGCGCGCTGCCCCCTCGGCGCTGGCGCAGCGCCGCGGCTGGGCCGCACGCCTGGCGCCGATGCGCCGCGCCTGGGAGGTGCTGGGCCTGCTGCGGCCGGCGCTGGCCCAGCGCCTGGGCCTGCCGCGCGGGCTGCGCGTGCATGCCGGCGTGCACGACAGCAATGCCTGCCTTGCGCGCTACCTGCGCAGCCATCCGCGCATGACGCTGGTGACCACCGGCACCTGGGTGGTGGTGATGGCGCCCGGCGCCTCGCAGCGCGCGCTGCAGGCCGGGCTCGACCAGCTCAGCAATGTGTCGGTGCGCAACGAGCCGGTGCCCACCGGCCGCTTCATGGGCGGGCGCGAGCTGCAGCGCCTGTGCGCCGGTGCCGACCCCGCGCTGGCCAATGTGCAGGAACTGCAGCGCCTGCTGCAGCGCGGCGTGATGGCCCTGCCGGGCTTCGAGACGCAGGGCGGCCCGTTCCGCCGCCATGAGGGCCGCGTGTGCGACGCCCAGGGGCCGCTGCGGGTCCGGGCCGACGCGGCCATGCACGAGCACGCCCTCCTG
>CAYPDO010000618.1:0-3131 GCA_964409495.1 uncultured Bordetella sp. | reverse complement strand
GCGCCGAGGCCCTGGCCGCGCTGAGCTATGGCGAGGTGCTGGTGCTCAGCTCGGCACAGCTGGGCGCGATGTCGG
Organism: uncultured Bordetella sp.; assembly: GCA_964409495.1. Lineage (GTDB taxonomy): Bacteria > Pseudomonadota > Gammaproteobacteria > Burkholderiales > Burkholderiaceae_C > Pseudaquabacterium. The sequence continues at coordinate 3,056 of CAYPDO010000618.1, read as the reverse complement.
CCTCGCAGCTGGTGGCGCTGGGTGCCGACGCCTTCGGCCTGCTCGACAGCCAGCAGCTGCAGGGCCTGTCGACCCGCGCACTCGGCACGCTCACCGCCTACGAGATGGTGGTCAGCGGCCTCACCCCGGCCCAGCTGGCGGCACTGAGCACCGCCCAGGTGGCGGCCATCGACGCCCCGGTGTTCGCGGCCCTCGGCACGGCGCAGGCGCGCAGCCTCACGGCCGAGCAGGTGGCGGCGCTGTCGCCGCTGCAGCTCAGCGCCATGAGCACGGCCGCGCTGGCGGTGTTCAGCTCGGCGCAGATCGCGGCGCTGGGCACCGACGACCTGGCCGCGCTGAGCGATGCGCAGATCGACGCCCTGGTGCTGGCCACGCCCATCGTGCTGGACCTGGCCGGCACCGGCATCGCCACCGTGGACGCGGCGGCCGGCAACGGTTTCGACATCAACGCCACCGGCAGCAGCACCCGGCACGGCTGGACCGGCGCCGGCACCGGCCTGCTGGTGCTCGACCGCGACGGCGACGGCCTGATCGGCGACGGCCGCGAGCTGTTCGGCGGTGGCACGCGCCTGGCCAGCGGCGCGCGCGCGGCCCATGGCTACCAGGCCCTGCAGGAGCTGGACACCCATGCCGACGGCCGCCTGGATGCGCAGGACGCGCGTTTTGCCGAACTGCAGGTGTGGGTGGACGCCGACGGAGACGGCCAGACCGACCTGGGCGAGCTGCGCGGCCTGGTCGACCTGGGCATCACCGCGCTGGACCTGCAGGCCGCCAGCAGCACCCGCACCGACCAGGGCAACTGGATCGGTCTGGTGTCCAGCTACACGCGCAGCGACGGCAGCACGCGCGAGATGGCCGATGTGTGGTTTGCCGAGGGCAGCAGCGCCGCGCCGGCCCTGGGCGACCTGCTGGCCGCGCCGGCCGAGGCCCTGCCGGCACTGGCCCGTGCCGAGGCCGGGCTGAATGAAGCCGGGCTGGACGATGCCGCCACCACGGCCGCGGCCGGCAGCGCCGAGCCGGCCGGCCGCAGCGCCTGGGTCTGGACCGAGACCCGCCCGCAGCGCCTGGACGAGGACTGGCTGGCGCAGCACAACACGCTGATCTGAGCGCGCCGCGCGGCACGATGCGTCGTGCGGGCCGCCTCAGCGTCGCGCGGCCAGCGCCTGCGTCACCTCGTTGCGGCCCTGTTCGGCGCCGCTGAGCGGCACGCTTTCGCCCGCCTGGGCATTGATCGCCTCCCAGGCGGCGGCCAGGCGCTCGGGCGTGTCGGCGCTCACGCCCAGGTGCTGGCCGGGCGTCAGCGTGATGTGCGCGGCCTCGTAGGTGCCGGCGCCGGCGCAGGCGATGGCGCGCGTGGGGGCCGCCTGGCTCACCAGCCACAGCATGGCCGGCACCACCGCCTCGGGCGTCAGCGCGGCCAGCACCTCGGGCGGCATCAGGCCTTCGGTCATGCGCGTGGCTGCGGTGGGCGCCAGGCAGTTCACGCGGATGTCGTTCTTGGCCCCCTCGATGGACAGCGTCTGCATCAGGCCCACCAGGGCCATCTTGGCCGCGCCGTAGTTGCTCTGGCCGAAATTGCCGAACAGGCCCGACGACGAGGTGGTCATCAGCACGCGGCCGTACTTCTGCGCGTTCATGATCGGCCACACGGCCTTGGTGCAGTGCACCGCGCCCATCAGGTGCACGTCGACCACCAGGCGGAAGTCGTCGATCGACATCTTGGCAAAGCTCTTGTCGCGCAGGGTGCCGGCGTTGTTCACCAGGATGTCCACGCGGCCCCAGGCGTCCACGGCCTGGTCCACCATGGCCTGCACGGCCGCCGCGTCGGTCACCGAGGCGGCATTGGCGATGGCCTGGCCGCCGGCGGCCAGGATCTCGTCGACCACCCGCTGCGCCGCGCTGGCCGAGCCGCCCGAGCCATCGGCCGCGCCGCCCAGGTCATTGACGACAACGCGCGCGCCGCGCGCGGCCAGGGCCAGGGCATGGCAGCGGCCCAGGCCGCCGCCGGCGCCGGTGACGATGGCCACGCGGCCGGTGAAATCGAGGCTCATGGTGCAGGCGTTGAAAGTGGCTGGACGGGTGGCCGCGGGTTATACCGGAAGGCCGTGGCGGCACCCGTCACCTGGGCGGCAAGCGCGCGGCGGCACTGCCGCTACGCTGCGCGCACAACCATTCCCGGAGACACCGACATGCCCTCACCCGCCCTCTTCGACCTGGCCGGCCAGGTGGTGCTGATCACCGGCTCGTCGCGCGGCATCGGCCGCGCCATTGCCGAGCGCTGCGCCGAGCATGGTGCCATGGTGGTGATCAGCTCGCGCAAGCAGCCGGCCTGCGACGAGGTGGCCGCGGCCATCAACGCGAAGCACGGCGCCGGCAGCGCGCTGGCGGTGGCTGCCAACATCTCGTCGAAGGAGGCGCTGCAGGCCCTGGTGGATGCCACGATGGCCGCCTATGGCCGCATCGACACGCTGGTCTGCAATGCCGCCAGCAACCCCTACTACGGCCCGCAGGCCGGCATCAGCGACGAGCAGTTCCGCAAGATCCTCGACAACAACATCATCGCCAACCACTGGCTGATCAGCATGGTGGCGCCGCAGATGCAGGCGCGGCGCGAGGGCTCGATCGTCATCGTGTCCTCGATCGGCGGGCTGCGCGGCTCGGACATCATCGGCGCCTACTGCATCAGCAAGGCCGCCGACATGCAGCTGGCGCGCAACCTGGCGCACGAGTACGGGCCGCACAACATCCGCGTGAACTGCATCGCGCCAGGCCTGATCAAGACCGATTTCGCCCGCGCGCTGTGGGAAGACGCCGAGCGCCTGGCCGAGCGCAATGCCAGCACGCCGCTTCGCCGCATCGGCGAGCCCGACGAGATCGCCGGTGCCGCGGTGTACCTGGCCGCGCCGGCCAGCCGCTTCATGACCGGCCAGACGATGGTCATCGACGGCGGCGTGACGATCTGACAGCACCCGGCGCCGCGGGTACGCGGCACCACCCGCCAGGCGGGCTGAGCCCGGACACAAGGCGTCCTGAGGACGGCTTGTGCCTGGCGAAGC
>CAYPDO010000617.1:0-3139 GCA_964409495.1 uncultured Bordetella sp. | reverse complement strand
GGTGGATGCGCTGCTCACCCACGCCGATGTCAAGGCGGTGAGCTTCGTCGGCTCCACCCCGATCGCCAACTACATCTACGAGACCGGCGCCCGCCACGGCAAGCGCGTGCAGGCACTCGGCGGCGCCAAGAACCACCTGGTGGTGATGCCCGATGCCGACGTGGAGCAGGCGGTGGACGCGCTGGTGGGCGCCGCCTATGGCTCGGCCGGCGAGCGCTGCATGGCCATCAGCGTGGCGGTGCTGGTGGGCGATGTGGGTGACACCATCGTCGAGAAGGTGGCCGCGCGCGCCCGCGCGCTGAAGGTGAAAGACCCGATGAGCCTGGACGCCGAGATGGGCCCCATCGTCACCGCCGAGGCCAAGGCGCGCATCGAGGGCTACATCGCCACCGGTGTCGAGGAAGGCGCCACGCTGGTCGTCGACGGCCGCGGCCTGAAGGTGCCGGGCCTGGAGGGCGGCTTCTTCACCGGCGGCTCGCTGTTCGACCACGCCACGCCGGCCATGCGCATCTACAAGGAAGAGATCTTCGGCCCGGTGCTCACGTGTGTGCGCGTGCCCGACTTCGCCGCCGCGCTGGCGCTGGTCAACGCGCACGAGTTCGGCAACGGCGTGTCGATCTACACCACCGATGGCGGCGTGGCGCGCGAGTTCAGCCGCCGCGTGCAGGTGGGCATGGTGGGCGTGAACGTGCCGATCCCGGTGCCGATGGCCTGGCATGGCTTCGGCGGCTGGAAGAAGAGCCTGTTCGGCGACATGCACGCCTATGGCGAGGAGGGCGTGCGCTTCTACACCAAGCAAAAGAGCGTGATGCAGCGCTGGCCCGAGAGCATTGCCAAGGGCGCCGAGTTCAACTTCCCGGTCTCGAAGTAACGGCGCCAGGCAGCGGCGCCGGGGCTGGCGCTGGGCCGCCGCGGCGGCCGTCGGCGAGGGCGGCGGCGCGCTGGGCGCGGCCGGGCGGGTGCTGGCGGCCACAGCGGGTGCCGCCGATCCGGCGGCGTCTGCGGTCGCCGCATCGGCCGATGCGCCGCGCCTGGCCGAGGCCGACCTGGCCTTCGCCCGCCAGCTGCGCAGCGCCGGCCTCGCCGACACCCGCGCGCTGGCGTTGGTGCAGCGGCTGACGCAGCAGGTGGGCGCCCGCCCGGCCGGCAGCGCGGCCGATGCCCGCGCCGTGGCCTGGGCCCTGGCCGAGGCGCGCGCGCTGGGCCTGCCGCGCGTGTGGCAGCAGCCGGTGCCGCTGCGCGTGTGGCGGCGCGGCCCGGCCCAGGCCCGGCTGGTGGCGCCCGAGCCGCGCGCGCTGGTGATGGCCGCACTTGGCAACAGCGTGGGCACGCCGGCGGGCGGGCTGGAGGCCGATGTCGCCTGGTACCCCGACTTCCAGGCGCTGAAGGATGACCGCAGCGAGCATGCGCGCGGCCGCATCGTGTTCATCGACCAGCGCATGGACCGCAGCCGCGACGGCAGCGGCTACGGCCGCGCGGTGCCGGCACGCTTCGGCTCGGCGGCCGAGGCGGCGCGGCGTGGCGCGCTGGCGGTGGTGATCCGCTCGATCGGCACCAGCGGCGCCAACCCTGCGCTGCCCGGTGAGCCCGATCGCGTGGCCCACACCGGCGCGATGCGCTACGACGACGACGCAGCGCAGATCCCGGCGCTGGCGGTCTCGGTGGCCGATGCCGAGCACCTGGCCGCGCTGCACGCCGCCGGCCAGCCCTTGCGCCTGGCGCTGCAGGTGGCCAGCCAGCTGGGCGTGGACGCGCTCAGCCACAACGTGCTGGCCGAGCTGCCCGGCCAGGGCGCGCTGGCCAGCGAGGTGGTGCTGCTGGGCGCCCACCTCGACAGCTGGGACGTGGGCGAAGGCGCGGTGGACGACGGCGCCGGCGTGGGCATCGTGCTGGCCACGCTGGGCCTTGTCGCCGGGCAGCTGCGCGATGCCCCCGATGCGCTGGCCGGGGCGTCGCGCCGCAGCATCCGCGTGGCCCTGTACGCCAACGAGGAGAACGGCTTCGACGGCGCGCTGGCCTACAGCCGCGCCTACGGGCACGAGCCGCACCAGCTGGTCAGCGAGAGCGATTTCGGCGCCGGCCCGGCCTATGCGTGGCGCCACCGCGTGCGGCCCGAGGCGCTGCCGGTGATGGCGCAGATGGCCGCCGAGCTGGCGCCGCTGGGCCTGCCGCCGGCCGCGGGCAACGACGCCACGCCCGGCCCGGATGCTGCGGTGCTGATGCGCCGCCACCGCTGGCCGGCGCTGCAGCTGCACCAGGACGGCAGCCGCTACTTCGACGTGCACCACACGCCGCACGACACCTTCGCGCGCCTGGACGGCAGCGCGCTGCCGCAGAACGTGGCCGCCTGGGCCGTGCTGGCCTGGCTGGCCGCGCGCGCGCCGGTGGCCTTCGGGCCGCTGCCGGCGCGCTGATCGGCCGCTCAGGCGCAGCCGGGGCCCTGGGCGGCCATGGCCTGCAGGCGCTCGGTGATCTGCTGCGACGTCAGCTGCTGCTTTTGCGTGGCGATCGACCAGCGGTGGCCGAAGGGGTCTTCCACCAGGCCGTAGCGATCGCCCCAGAACTGGTCGCCCAGCGGCATCACCACGCTGCAGCCGGCGTCCAGCGCGCGGGCGAAGGCGGCGTCGGCGTCGGTGGTGTACAGGTGCAGCGTCACCGCCGTGCCGCCGATGGCCTTGGGTCCGCGCGCGCCCATCTCGGGAAACTCGTCATGCAGCATCACGAACGAGTCGCCGATGCGGATCGAGGCGTGCATCAGGAGCCCGCCAGGGCCGGGCAGGCGGCTGATCTCCTCGGCACCGAAGGCGCGGCGGTAGAAGGCGATGGCGTCGGATGCGCCGGCGATCACCAGATGCGGCGTGAGGGTGTGGAAGCCGTTTGGGATGGGGGGCACGGGGGTGGGGCTCATGGGGCAACTCCGGGTTGAAGGCTGGGGCGGCGGGCAGCCGTGGGCGCACGCGGTGGGCGCGGTCGACCCGCATGCGCACGACGAACGGCCGGCCGCCGCGTCGACAACGGGCCGGTCATCGTGCCGCTGTTCGGCCGATCACGCGCCGGCCTGGCGGCCCATCATCCTGGGGGGATCGCCTGCACGCCCATGACACGACACCGCTCCGCCACCCGCCGCCCCGCCCGCCCG
>CAYPDO010000616.1:0-3144 GCA_964409495.1 uncultured Bordetella sp. | reverse complement strand
ACCCCACCGAGGGCGCGCTGCTGGTGCTGGTGGCCAAGGCCCTGGGCGAGGGCGCCGGTGGTGTGGCGGCGCTGCAGGCGCTGCGCCAGGCCGCGCCGCGCGAGGCCGAGCTGCCCTTCGATGCCGACACGCAGATGATGGCCACCCGCCACCGCATGGCCGATGCGCCGCGGCGGGTGTGGATCAAGGGCGCGCCCGAGGCCGTGCTGCGCCTGTGCGGTGGCGCCGGCACCGCGCAGCGGCAGGCGGTGCGCGAGGCCGCCGAGGCCATGGCCGCGCAGGCCCTGCGCGTGCTGGCCTTTGCCACACTGGACGACGACGCGCTGGACGCCGCCGCCGGCTTCGACGCGCTGGCCGGCCGCGCCCGCCTGCTGGGCCTGGTGGGCCAGTTCGACCCGCCGCGCGACGAGGTGCGCCCCGCGGTGGCCGCCTGCCACGCCGCCGGCATCCGCACCGTGATGGTGACCGGCGACCACCAGCTCACCGGCCTGGCCATTGCGCGCGACCTGGGCATGGCGCAGCCGGGCGAGCGCGCGGTGGACGGCGCCGAGCTCGAGCGCATGGGCGAGGCCGACCTGCGCGAGGCGCTGCCCGGCATTGCCGTGTTTGCGCGCGTGCAGCCGGCGCAGAAACTGCGCATCGTTCAGGCCCTGCAGGCCCGCGGCGAGGTGGTGGCGATGACCGGCGACGGCGTCAACGACGCGCCGGCACTGGCCCGCGCCGACGTGGGCGTGGCGATGGGCATCACCGGCACCGAGGTGGCCAAGAGCGCGGCCAAGATCGTGGTCACCGACGACAACTTCGCCACCATCGTGGCCGCGGTGGCGCAGGGCCGGGTGGTCTATGCCAACCTGAAGAAGGTGATCCTGTACCTGTTTGCCGGCTCGCTGGCCGAGGTGCTGGTGCTGCTGCTGGCGCTGCTGGGCGGGTTTCCGCTGCCACTGGTGGCGGTGCAGATCCTGTGGATCAACATCGTCACCGAAGGCACGGTGACCGTGAACCTGGTGATGGACCCGGCCGATGGCGACGAGATGCAGCGCGCGCCGGTGCCGCGCGACGACCGGCTGATCAGTGCCGAGATGCTGCAGCGCGTGGCGCTAATGCTGCCGCTGATCGCCGCGCTGGTGTTCGGCTGCTTCATGTGGCGGCTGCAGCAGGGTGTGGCGCTGGAGCTGGCGCGCACCGAAACCTTCACGCTGCTGGCCTTCTGCCAGTGGTTCAACGTGCTGAACTGCCAGTCGGCGCGCCGCTCGGCGCTGGGCGCCGGCATCCTGCGCAACCGCTGGCTGCTGGGCGGCCTGGGCCTGTCGGTGGCGCTGCAGGCGGCGGTGCTGTATGCACCGCCGCTCAACGCACTGTTCCACACTGTGCCGCTGCCGGCGCCCACGCTGCTGGCCCTGCTGGCGCTGGCCAGCAGCGTGCTGTGGGTGGAGGAGGCGCGCAAGCTGTGGGTGCGCGCGCGGGTGCGGGCGGCGGCGTAGCCGGTCGCAGCGGCGCCGGGTGCCCCATTTCGTCAGAAGCGGTCCAGGTTCATCACCTTGGTCCAGGCGGCGCCGAAGTCGCGCACGAACTTGCCGGCGTTGTCGTGCTGCGCGTACACCTCGGCAATGGCGCGCAGCTGCGCGTTGGCGCCAAAGACCAGGTCCACGCGCGAGGCCGTCCACTTCAGCGCGCCGCTGGCGCGGTCACGGCCTTCGTAGGCGTTGTCGCCCACCGGCTGCCAGGCGGTGGCCATGTCGACCAGGTGGACGAAGAAGTCGTGGCTCAGCTGGCCGGGCCGCTGGGTCAGCACGCCCTGGGTCGAGCCGCCGGCATTGGCGCCCAGCACGCGCAGGCCGGCCACCAGCACGCTCATCTCGGGCGCGCTGAGGGTGAGCAGCTGCGCGCGGTCGATCAGCATGGCCTCGGGCGAAGTGCTGAACGCGGCCTTGCGCCAGTTGCGGAAACCATCGGCCTGCGGCTCCAGCGCCTCGAAGGACGCGGCGTCGGTCATCGCGGCGCTGGCATCCACGCGGCCGGGGCGGAAGGGCAGCTGCAGTGCATGGCCGCCGGCCTGGGCCGCCTGCTCCACCGCGGCGTCGCCGGCCAGCACGATCAGGTCGGCCAGCGAGACCTTCTTGCCGCCGGTCTGCGCAGCATTGAAGCGGCGCTGCACGTCCTCCAGCACCGCCAGCACGCGGGCCAGCTGTTCGGGCTGGTTGACGGCCCAGTCCTTCTGCGGTGCCAGGCGGATGCGCGCGCCATTGGCACCGCCGCGCTTGTCGCTGCCGCGGAAGGTGGACGCCGAGGCCCAGGCCGTGGCCACCCGCTCGGCCACGCTCAGGCCCGAGGCCCGCACCTGGGCCTTCAGCGCGGCCACGTCGGCGGCGTCGATCAGCGGGTGATCCACGGCCGGCAGCGGGTCTTGCCAGATCAGGTCTTCGGCCGGCACCTCGGGGCCCAGGTACAGGCGCTTGGGGCCCATGTCGCGGTGGGTGAGCTTGAACCAGGCGCGCGCAAAGGCGTCGGCAAACGCCTCGGGGTGGGCCAGGAAGTGGCGCGAGATCTTCTCGTAGGCCGGGTCGAAGCGCAGCGCGAGGTCGGCCGTGGTCATCATCGGCGCGTGCTTCTTCGTCGGGTCGTGCGCGTCGGGGATCATGTCCTCGGGCGCGCAGTCCCTGGCGCGCCACTGGTGCTCGCCCGCGGGGCTCTTCACCAGATCCCACTCGTACTTGAACAGCATGGTGAAGTAGCCCATGTCCCAGGTGGTGGGGTGGGGCTTCCAGGCGCCTTCGATGCCGCTGGTGGTGGTGTGCGCGCCATGGCCGGTGCCCAGCTGGTTGATCCAGCCAAAGCCCATGGCCTCCATCGGCGCGGCCTCGGGTTCGGGGCCCACCAGCTGGGGGTCGCCGGCGCCATGCGCCTTGCCGAAGGTGTGGCCGCCGGCGATCAAGGCCACGGTCTCCTCGTCGTTCATCGCCATGCGGGCGAAGGTTTCGCGCACGTCGCGGCCGCTGGCCACCGGGTCAGGCCGGCCGTCCGGGCCTTCGGGGTTCACGTAGATCAGGCCCATCTGCACCGCGGCCAGCGGGTGCTCGAGCTCACGGTCGCCGCGGTAGCGGCTGTTGGCCTGGTCGCTGGTGGCCAGCCAGCGGGTCTCGGCGC
>CAYPDO010000615.1:0-3144 GCA_964409495.1 uncultured Bordetella sp. | reverse complement strand
CCGCTGCTGGGGCCGAAGCGGCCGCTGATCAGGTTGAACAGCGTGCTCTTGCCCGCGCCGTTGGGCCCGATGATGGCCACGCGCTCACCCGGCCGCACCTGCAGCTGCGCGCCGCGGATGATCTCGGTCTTGCCAAAGCGCTTGTGCAGGTTCAGCAGCTCGACGGCGAATTCAGGCTTGGCGACGGCGTTCATGCCCGGCCCTCCCGTTGCTGGATGCTGTGTTCAATCTCCGACTGGATGGCGCCCCAGGTCTGCGCAAAGCTGCGCCGGCGCCACTCGAACAGGCTGCCGCCGATCACCAGCAGGGCCAGCGCACCGCCCCAGCTGGCGGCGGTGCTGGCATCCAGCGCCACGCCCAGGAACTTCATCGTCGGGCCCAGGGCCGCGTTGAGCTGCAGGTGGTAGAGCATCTCGATCATCGCCGCCAGGCCGGCCAGCGCTACCAGGCCGGTGGTGCCCAGCGCCAGGTAATGCCCCAGCACCCGCTTGAGCTTGCCGAACGCGGCCACGCGCACGTTCATCATGATCAGGCTGGCCAGGCCGCCGGGCGCATACATCACCATCAGCAGGAACACCAGGCCCAGGTACAGCAGCCAGGCCTTGGTCAGCTCGGACAGCAGCACCAGCGCAATCACCATCAGCACCGCGCCCAGGATGGGCCCGAAGAAGAAGGTGGCGCCGCCCAGGAACACGAACAGCAGGTAGGCGCCCGAGCGCGCGGCGCCCACCACCTCGGCGGTGACGATCTCGAAGTTCAGCGCGCCCAGGCCGCCAGCCACGCCCGAGAAGAAGCCCGAGATCATGAAGGCCAGGAAGCGCACCATCTGCGTGTCGTAGCCGATGAACTCCACGCGCTCGGGGTTGTCGCGCACGGCGTTCAGGATGCGGCCCAGCGGCGTGCGCGTCAGCGCATACATCAGCGCGGTGCTGACGAAGCAGTACACCGCGATCAGGTAGTACACCTGGATCTGCGGGCCGAAGCTGATGCCCATCACCGGCTGGCCGACCACGCGGTTGCCGCTGATGCCCCCCTCGCCGCCAAAGAACTCGGGGATCATCAGCGACATCGACCACACCAGCTCGCCCACGCCCATGGTGATCATGGCAAAGGTGGTGCCGCTCTTCTTGGTGGTGACCCAGCCCAGCACGGCCGCGAAGAACAGGCCGGCCAGGCCACCCACGATGGGCACCAGGCTCACCGGCACCGCCAGCTTGCCGGCCGACACCAGGTTCAGCGTGTGGATGGCCAGGAACGAGCCCAGGCCGCTGTACACCGCGTGGCCGAAGCTCAGCATGCCCCCCTGGCCCAGCAGCATGTTGTAGGCCAGACAGGCAATGATGGCGATGCCGACCTGGCTGAGCATGGTCTGCGCGAAGCTGCTGGTCCACAGCAGTGGTGCCACGGCCAGGATCAGCGCGAAGCCACCCCAGACAGCCAGCATGCCGCCCCAGGGGTTGGGTCGGTAACTCAGGGTTGGAAGACTCATGGGAATTCGCTCGTTCAGCTCTCGCGGGTGCCCAGCAGGCCCTTGGGGCGGAAGATCAGCATCAGCACCAGCAGCAGGTAGGGCAGGATCGGCGCGGCCTGGGCCAGCGTGATGCGCAGCAGCGGCCACCCTGGTGTGCCATCACCCACCGTGCCGGCGCCGGCCAGTCGGTTGATGGCATCGGCAATGCTGGCGTCCACCGTGAGCGGCAGGGTCTGCAGCAGGCCGATCAGCAGCGAGGCCACGAAGGCCCCGGCCAGCGAGCCCATGCCGCCCACCACCACCACCACGAAGATGATCGAGCCCACCACCGCGGCCATGGCCGGCTCGGTGACGAAGGTGATGCCGCCGATCACGCCGGCCAGGCCGGCCAGCGCGCAGCCGCTGCCGAACACCAGCATGAACACGCGCGGCACGTTGTGGCCCAGCGCCTCCACCGCCTCGGGATGGGTGAGAGCAGCCTGGATCACCAGGCCGATGCGGGTGCGCGTGAGCAGCAGCCACAGCGACACCAGCATGGCCAGCGCCACCACCATCATGAAGGCCCGCGTCATCGGAAAGCGCGAGCACTGCGCACCCTGGCACAGCGCCTCGCTGGCCGCGCCCCACACCACCGACAAGCCGCTGCTGGGCGACTGCACGATGGTGAAGGCCGGGCCCTGCAGCAGCTCGGGCGGCGTGAAGGCCACCGGCGTGCGGCCCCAGATCAGCTGCACCAGCTCCAGTACCACATAGCTCAGGCCGAAGGTGATCAGCAGCTCGGGCACATGGCCGAACTTGTGCACCCGGCGCAGCGCCGTGGTCTCGAACACCGCGCCCAGCACCCCCACCGCCAGCGGTGCGATCAGCAACGCCAGCCAGAAGCCCAGCACGCCGGTCAGCGTGTAGGCGATGTAGGCGCCCAGCATGTAGAAGCTGGCGTGGGCGAAGTTCAGCACGCCCATCATGCTGAAGATCAGCGTCAGGCCGGAGCTGAGCATGAACAGCAGCAGCCCGGAGCTGATGCCGTTCAGGATGTTGATGAGGAGTTGGTCCAAGGCCGTCCCGGATGCACGAACACGAACGACAAGGCCCGCGGGAGAGGGCTCCGGCGGGCCTGTCGGGAATCAGCCTGTCAGGCGCCGGGCCGCTTCATCTGGCAGGAGGTCGGCGTGCTCGACACGTACGGCTCGAAGACCTTGTTCTGCACCCAGGTGTAGCCGGTGCCCTCGGCGTCCCACTGCTTCTTCGCGTCGCTGATCTTCGACCAGGTGGCGATGTACAGGGGCTGCTGCAGCTGGTGGTCGGTCGCGCGCACCGTCACGTCGCCGGAGAAGCTCTTCACCGTCAGGTTCTCCATCGCCATGGCCACCTTGACCGGATCGGTCGACTTCGCCTTGGCCATGCCGCCGGCCAGCGTCGGCAGCACGTGCATGGTGGTCAGCAGGGAAAGGTCTTCCTTGAACTTCGCCTTGTACTCGTTGGCCAGCTTGAACACTTCCGGGATGTTCGGGTGGCCGACGTAGACGAACTTGATCTTGCCGTCCATCGTCGGGCCGATCGCCGACGGCGACCCGTTCGCACCGGCGTAGTAGGTGTAGAACATCGCCTCGAGGCCGGCATCCTTCGCCGCCTTGATCAGCAGCGACATGTCGGTGCCCCAGTTGCCCGTCACC
>CAYPDO010000614.1:0-3145 GCA_964409495.1 uncultured Bordetella sp. | reverse complement strand
CCGGCGCAGCCCGCCACGGCGGCCCCGGCCGGCCACCGCGAAGCCGCTGCGCCGCCGCCACGGCGCGACACCCTGCGCCAGGCCACCGGCACCGCCACCACGCCACGCCCGCGCGAGGCCACATCCGGCGCGGCCGATCGCCAGGCCACGGACGCCACGCGCAGCCGCGCGCACGGCAGCACCGGCAATGGTGCAGCCGGCGCCACGCCCGAGGGCGGCCACGGCACGGTGGCCGGCACCGGCGGCTCGCCGCGCCGCGCCGGCACCCAGGCCGACAGTGGCGCCGCCGCCGGTCCATCCGCCAACGCGGGCGCCGACGCCAGCGCCGCGCAGACCGCCACCGCGCCAGGCTCCCCCGCGGCGCTGACCGCCACGGGGTCGGCCACCGGGCCGGCCAGCGTGGCCATCGCCGGCCCGACCTCACGCGCCGAACGTCCAGGCGCCGCGGCAGCGGCCGGCCAGGCCGGCACCGACCGTGCCGCCGGACTCGGCACAGCCGACGTCCTGCTGGCCGCCAGCGCCACCGACGCCGGCCCGGCCACGCCGGCCGAAGCCGGCGATGCCGCGCCCCTTGCCCCGCCCATGCCGGCCGACACGGCAGCGGCCGGCGCCGCCATCGCACTGGCGGCCGGCCTGCCGGCGGCGCTGCCCGCCGCTGCGGCCACGCCGGTGCAGGCCGCTGCGGCCGCCGATGCAACGCTGGCAGCAGCGGGCGGCACGGCCACCGCGCTGCGCCCGGCTGCTGACGCAGGGCCCGCACGCCAAGCCGCTGCGGCACCGCCACATGACACGCTGGCCGGCACCGCCGTGCCCGGCACCGCGCCAGCCGGCCCGGCCGCTGACCCCATGACGCCCGCCGCGCAGGCCGAGGCCGACGACAAGGACCGCCTGCGCCCCGCGCACGAGGCCAGCGACGCCGGCGAGGCCGGCGCCACACCGGCCGCGGCCGCCGCCAGCCTCACGCCCGCGGCCGCGGTGGCGGTGGCGGCCGGCCAAGCCGAAGCCAATGCCAGCAGCGGGGCCGACGCCAGCCGCCGCGCCGCCATCAGCCTGGCCGGCCTGCCCGGTGCCGGCAGCCCGGCCCCGGCGGCGGCCAGCGCCCATCCGGGCACCGCCGATGCCGCGAACGGCGTGGACGCCGCTGCCGCCACGCTCGACAGCGCGGCGCTGGCCACGCCGGCGGGCACGGCGCCCAGCGGCACGCCAGGCTTCGCCCAGGCGCTGGCCCAGGCCGGCCGCCCCGTGGCCGCCGATGCTGCCGCCACCGACAGCGGTGCCGCGCGCCTGGCCGGCGCCGGCCCGGCCACGATGCCGGCCGCGGCCGACATCGCCAGCACCGCCATCAACGCCAGCACGGCCACCACCGCCAGCACGGCCACCACCGCCGCCGGCAGCCCCGGCACAGCCGCTGCCGATCCTGCCGCACAGGCTGGCGCCTGGCCAGGCGTGGGCTTTGCGCCCGGCGGCCCGGCCGGCCCGGCCGCGGCCAACGGCGCGCCGGCCCAGGCGCGCATTGCGGTGCCGCTGGATGCGCCCGGCTTCGCCCCGGCGCTGGGCGCCCAGGTGGCGGTGTTCGCCCGCGACGGCGTGCAGGAGGCCCGCCTCGAACTGCACCCGGCCGAGATGGGGCCGATCACCATCCACATCACGGTCGACGGCAGCGCCGCGCGCGTCGATTTCCAGGCCGATCGGGCCCCCACACGCGCAGCCATCGAATCATCGCTGCCGGCGCTGGCCGGCTCGCTGCAGGAGGCCGGCCTGACGCTGGCCGGTGGTGGCGTGTTCCAGCAGTCGCCGGGCCAGTCGGGTCAGGCCGGGCAACAAGGCCAGGGCCGCCCTGACGCTCAGGCCGGCGCGGGGCGCCAGGCCGGCACCGGTGGCGACGCACCGTCCGAGGCCGGCGCCCAGGGCAGCCTGCCGCCGCTGCGCAGCCGCGGCCTGGTCGACCTGGTGGCCTGAGCGCTGGCGTCCGCGCCCCAGGGGGCGCACCGGGCCGGCCGCAAGACAGCGCGGTTTCCCCGGCCTATTCGCGTCATCGCCGAAGGCGCGGCTTCCGAATAATCGGTCGAAGAGCCTGAACGGGCGACGCTGGTCGTCCCGACCGGTACGCCGAGCCCTGGAGAACGCATGTCCGCCGCCCCCGCCGCCACCGCCGATGCCGCTGCCGCACCCGCCAAGGGCGGCAAGAAGAAGTTGATCATCATCATCGTGGCCGTCGTGCTGCTGCTCGTGCTGGGCGGCGGCGGCGCCTTCATGCTGCTGAAGAAGAAGCCCGCCGAGGATGAAGAGGAAGGCGGCGACGGCCACGCCAAGACCAGCCAGGCCAAGAGCAAGTCCAAGGACGAGCACGCCGCCCCTCCGCCGCCCACGCTGCGCGATCCCAAGCACCCGCCGGTGTTCGTGCCGCTCGACCCCTTCACGGTGAACCTGGCCGACAAGGAGAGCGAGCGCTACGCCCAGATCGGCGTCACGCTGGAGATCGACGACCCCAAGCTCGGCGAGCAGCTCAAGGTCTACATGCCGGCCATCCGCAACAACGTGCTGATGGTGCTGAGCAACAAGACCGCCGCGCAGCTGCTCAGCCGCGAGGGCAAGGAAAAGCTCGCGCGCAACATCCTGCTGGCCTCGGTGCAGCCGCTGGGCTACCCGGTGGACTTCGAGGAAGAGGAAGAAGACGCCGAGCACGCCGACGAGGCACCGAAGAAAAAGAAGAAGAAAAAGCGCATCGCCGTGCAGTACCCGGTGACCGCGGTGCACTTCTCCACCTTCATCGTCCAGTGACCCCTGCCGCCCAGGCCCCCGTGCGCACGGAAGTACCGGCATGAACCAGCAGATCCTGTCGCAGGACGAGGTCGATGCGCTGCTGCAGGGCATCACCGGCGAGAGCCAGAAGCTCGATGCGCCCAAGGAGGTCAAGGCCGAGGGCATCCGCGACTACGACCCGGCGAGCCAGGAGCGCATCGTCCGTGGCCGCATGCCCACCATGGAGGTGGTGGCCGAGCGCTTTGCGCGCAACATCCGCCTGGGCCTGTTCAAGCTGATGCGCAAGAGCCCCGAGGTGTCGATCTCGGGCATCAAGGTGGTGAAGTACAGCGCCTTCCTGCGCGAGATCGTGGTGCCCACCAACTTCAACATCATGAGCGTC
>CAYPDO010000613.1:0-3145 GCA_964409495.1 uncultured Bordetella sp. | reverse complement strand
CACAGTGAACGGATCATGTGCAGCGCTCCATCTGAAGAAAATGAGATCCGCTGCGATGATGGCGCCGACTTGAGGGCTGCTAAGAAGCAAAAAGCGCCGCATGCGCGGCGCTTCTTCGTGGCACCCGGCACGGGGCCGGGCCGTGTCTGCAGCGGCCTCAGGGGCTGTTGGACAGCAGCCGCGTGGCCGACTGCTCGCGGTCCTGCGACGTCTGCAGCATCTTCATCTGCTGCTCGAACTGGCGCGCTGCCGAGATCATCGCCACCATCGATTCCACCGGGCTCACATTGCTGCCCTCCAGCGCGCTGTCCTGCAGCCGCGCATTGGCGTCGGCCGGCAGGTCGCCGCCATCGGCGGCGCGGAACAGGCCGTCCTCGCCGCGCAGCAGCGGGCCCTCGGGCGTGACCAGCTTCAGCCGGCCGATGCCCTGCGGCGCGGCATTGCCCACGCGGGCGGTGATGGTGCCGTCCTCGCCGATCTGCACCGCGGCATTCGCCGGCACGCTGATCGGGCCGCCATCGCCCAGCACCGTGAGCCCGGTGCGCGTGACCAGCTGGCCCTCGGGGCTGACGTCCAGCGCGCCGAAGCGGGTGTAGGCCTCGGTGCCGTCGTCGCCCTGCACCGCCAGCCAGGCGTTGCCCTTCATGGCCACGTCCAGGTTGCGGCCGGTGGCGGTGATCGGGCCGGGCTCGGCGTTGTAGCCTGGCGTGCTCTCGAGCGAATACACGCGCGTGCTGGCGCCGTCGCCGCGCACCGGCACGGCGCGAAAGGCCGTGAGTTCGGCGCGAAAGCCGGTGGTCGAGACATTGGCCAGGTTGTTCGACACCACATCCTGGCGCTGCATCGAGGCCTTGGCCCCGGCCATTGCCAGGTAGATCACGCGGTCCATGGGTCAGCTCCTGCGGGTGGCCTGCGGGTTCAGTGCGTCAGCGCAGGTTCACCAGCGTCTGCATCACCGAATCCTGCGTCTTGATGGTCTGCGCATTGGCCTGGTAGATGCGCTGGGCCACCATCATGTTCACCAGTTCCTGGGTCAGGTCGACATTGCTCTCTTCCACCGACTTGGCCTGCAGCAGGCCCAGGTTGCCACCGCCGGGCGTGCCGATCACCGGATCACCCGAATCGAAGGTGCCGGCCCACACGTTGCCGCCCAGCGGCTGCAGGCCCTGCGGGTTGCGGAAGTTGGCCAGTTCCACCCGCGCGATGGCCGCCGACTGGCCGCTGGAGTAGCTGCCGATCACGGTGCCGTCGGTCTCGATGGCGATCGAGCTCAGGCGGCCGGGCGGAAAGCCGTCCTGCGACACATCGGTGGGCCCGAAGGCCGAGCCGAACTGGGTCAGCTTGGTCATGTCCATGATCACCGACTCGAAGGCCACGGTCTCGGTGGCCGTGCCCATGCCGGTGGCCGGGATCGGGATCACCAGCGGCTCGGACGGCTCGGTGGGCGGTGTGCCATCGTCGGGGAACACCACCTGGGTGATCGGCTCGGGCGACTCGGCCGAGCCGACCACCGTCTCGCCATTGGCGGTGGCATAGACGTCCCAGGTGTTGTTGCTCACCTTCTGGAAGAAGTAGGTCATCGACACCTGCTGGCCCTTGGTGTCGTAGATGTTGATCGAGGTGGAGTTGTTGTAGGTGGTGGCGTCGGTGAAGTCGATGGGCACCGCGGCATTGGTGGTCGCGTCGATCTTCGCGTCCTGGCGCGCATCCAGGTTGATCTCCATGTTCATGCTGGTCGTCTGCTTCGGCGCGATGCCCGAGGTGGGCAGCTGCAGCGGCTGCGACTTGCCGGGGATCTGGCCGTCCTGGTAGGTCACCGGGATGGCCATCAGCTTCATGCCGCCGGCGTTGGTGACATAGCCCGAGCGGTCGACCTGGAACTGGCCATTGCGCGAATAGACCATGGCGCCGGTGGGATCCTGCAGCTGGAAGAAGCCCGAGCCGTTGATGGCCACGTCCAGCGGGTTGTCGGTGGAGCTGATGCTGCCCTGCGAGAACTGCTGGGCCACCGCCGCCACCGACACGCCCAGGCCGGCGGCACCGGCGCCACCGCCCGCGGCACGGGCATAGATGTCGGCGAACTCGGCGCGCGAGGCCTTGGCACCCACGGTGCTGGCATTGGCCACGTTGTTGCCGATCACCTCGAGGTTGCGACCGGCGGAGGTCAGACCTGTGACGCCTTGCTGGAAACTCATGGAAACACTCCTGATGCGAACGGTGCCGGTGGCATGCTGGCCACCCGGTGGACCTGCGGAGACTGCAGGGAATGCGGGCGCCTCGAGTGCGCCCCGGGGAAACTGGAAACGGAACCCGCGCTCAGTGCACGGCCTTCACGGTGTCGTAGGCCACCGAGCCGCTGTTCTGCAGCTCGAGCGTGAGCGTGCCGCCGCCGGCGCTCACGGCGTTGACCTTGTCCAGCATCAGCGGCGTGGCCGTGAGGCCCACGCCGCCGGTGCTGGCGCTGACGCGGAAGCGGTAGCTGCCGTCGGCCTCGAGGTCGGGGGCCTCGAACGAGAAATCCTGCTGGCCGCTGCCCTGGGCGCCCAGGCTCACCGTCTTGACCACCGTGCCGGCCGCATTGAGCACCTCCACCTTCACGCTGTCGGCCGCGGCGCTCAGCTCGAACAGGCCGCTGGCCGCGTGGCCCGACATGCCCAGCTGGTTGCCCGGCACCACCACGTCGTGGCCCACCAGCGTGGCCCCCTGCAGCGCCTGCAAGCTGACGAACTGGCTGCTCAGCTTGCTGATGGCCTGGCTCATCGACTCGATGCCGCTGACGGTGCTGATCTGCGCCATCTGCGAGGTCATCTGCGCGTTGTCCATCGGGTTCAGCGGGTCCTGGTTGGTGAGCTGCGTGGTCAGCAGCTTCAGGAAGCGGTCCTGCTGCTCCTGGGCCGTCAGCGTCTTGGCGCTCTTGCTGCTGGCGGTGTTGAACGCCGCGAAATCGGTGGCCAGGCCGCTGCTGGTGCTGGAATTGGTGGTGGTCATCGCGGGCTCCGCAGGTCAGGCAGGCTGGGGGCAGCTGGGCGCGGGCATCAGCCCTGGCCCATCTGCAGGGTCTTCATCAACAGGCTCTTGGCCGTGTTCATGACCTCGATGTTGTTCTGGTACGAGCGCGAGGCCGAGATCATGTTGACCATCTCCT
>CAYPDO010000612.1:0-3150 GCA_964409495.1 uncultured Bordetella sp. | reverse complement strand
GGGCGCGGCCGGCGCAGCAGCAGCAGGCTGCCACCGCCCAGCGCCAGCAGCAGCGCGCTGGCGGGCTCGGGCACGGGCGCCGCCAGCACGGTGAGCAGCGGGCGCAGTTCGACCTGCAGCGACTCGCTGCTTTCGAAGCGCTTGGCGTTCTGCGCGTCCAGCTCGGCGCCGATCAGGATCCAGCCGTGGTTGCTGCCCGGCTGGTCCAGCCAGTGCTGCACATCGGCCACCATGCCGGCGCTGCTGCCCCAGGTGTAGGCCTGATTGGGCTGGCCGACGAAGGTGCTGGCACTGGCCTGGGCCACGAAATCGCCGCCGGGCTGCTGCCATTCGCTGACGCCGTAGTCGCGCCAGCGCCAGGTGGCATCGCCGGCCTGGGCCGGTGCGCCGTTGCCCTGGGCGCCGCCGTCGGAGGCACCCTCGCCCCAGGGCGCCAGCACGCGGTGCAGGGCCACGTCATGCACCGAGCGCGCGCGCGACTGGTACAGCGTCAGCGTGACCGCGCTGACCTGCCAGCCCGCGGGGATGGCGCCGAGATCGAAGCGCAGCAGTGCCCGGCGCAGCACGCCGCCGGCCGTGGTGTCCAGCCACAGCGAGCTGCCCTGGCCGTCGCTGACCTGCTCATAGGCCGGGTTGGTGCCGGTGATGTCGACGAACAGGCTGGTGTCGGCGCTGGGCGTGAACGTGAATGCCGTGGCCGGCTGCGCCCAGGCGGGCCAGGCCGCGCCACTGGCCAGCGCCAGGGCCATCAGGCTGCGGGTCATGCGCGTCATACGGGTGGATGCCATGGTGTGCCTCTCGGTTCGCCTGAAATGCGCCGACGCGGCGCAGCACGGCAGACACTAGGCCCGCGGCGTGACAGCTTGAAGAACCCTGATCACGTCGGCCGGGGGGGCGTGGCAGCCGGTTCGCAGGGGCGGCGCCGGTGGCGATGGGGGGTGAGGGCGGGGTGCCGGCGGCCCCCCATGCGGGGGAGGGCACCGGGGCCCTCCACGAGGCCCACCGCAGGGGGAGTGCACGGGCCGGGCCGGATTTCCAGAATTCGTGCCATCCCGCAGCCAGCAGCCACGGTGGCGCCGGCAGCGGGACAAGCCCGCATCCAACGATGCGAACCCCCATCAGGAAGGAGCCCACCATGTCGATCATCAACCGCTTCATCGCCCTGCTGCTGGCCACGCTGGCCCTGCTGGCGGCCACTGCCGCGCCGGCCCACGCCGGCGTGGACGTCAACCGTGCCAGCCAGGCCGAGCTGGAGACCATCAAGGGCATCGGGCCCGGGCTGTCGGGCAAGATCCTGGCGGCGCGCGAGCAGGGCGCCTTCAAGGACTGGACAGACCTGCAGGAGCGTGTGTCCGGCATCGGCCAGGGCAACTCGGCGAAGTTCTCGCAGGCCGGGCTGACGGTGGCCGGCAGCGGCTACAGCGCGGCGCCGGAAGCCGCCGCCCGCGCCGGCAAGACAACGGCCCAGGCCGAGC
This sequence comes from uncultured Bordetella sp., assembly GCA_964409495.1. Classification (GTDB taxonomy): domain Bacteria; phylum Pseudomonadota; class Gammaproteobacteria; order Burkholderiales; family Burkholderiaceae_C; genus Pseudaquabacterium. The sequence continues at coordinate 1,675 of CAYPDO010000612.1, read as the reverse complement.
GGCCGGCGCGCGCCGAAAAGGCCGACAAGGCCGACAAGCCCGAGAAGGCCACCCGGGCCGCCAAGGCCGACGCCACCCGGCCCTGAGCCGCATTGAGGCGGCCGCGGCGCGCCCGAGCCTGCGCGCCAGTGTCCGGCGGCGCCTGCCGGAACACGAGGTCTTGGATGCCGCAGCCGGGCCGGTCCCGGCTGCGGCCGCTTTCTTGAACCGGTTCAAGGAAAGATCCCGACCGGATCCCTAGGCTTGCCCCCGTTGCTTTCACCACAGACGAGGAGGCCGGCCATGGGGGCAGGCGGATCACGAAGCGGAACGGGCGGGTTCACCAAGCAGATGGCCCGCAACATCTTCTATGGCGGCACGGTGTTCTTCGTGCTGGTGTTCGTTGCGCTGGTCACCGACAGCGCGCGCGCCATTCCCAAACGCTCGAATGCAGCGGCACTGACGCCGGCGGTCGAGCGCGGCAAGCTGGTCTGGGAGACGCGCAACTGCATCGGTTGCCACACGCTGCTGGGCGAGGGCGCCTACTTCGCGCCCGAGCTGGGCAACGTGGTGCCACGGCGCGGCGCCGAGTTCGTCAAGGCCTGGATGAAGGCCCAGCCCACCGGCGTGCCGGGCCGGCGCCAGATGCCGCAGTTCCACCTGAGCGAGCAGCAGCTCGACGATCTGGTGCAGTTCCTCGACTGGAGCAGCAGGATCAACACCGAGAAGTGGCCACCGAACATCGAAGGCTAGGGCCGGACGTGCGTCCGCCCCTGGGGGCGGACGAACCCCTGCCGCACCGTCCGGCCGTGCCAAGGCCGGACGTGGGTGGGCAGTGAAACACTCAGAGGAGATTGCAAGTGCAACCCGCAACCCTGAAATACAAGTCGCAGGCCGTCGCGAAGTACTACTTCGTGGCCGCGCTGGCGCTGTTCGTCGGCCAGATCGTGTTCGGCATCAGCCTGGGCCTGCAGTACGTGATCGGCGACTTCCTCTTCCCGTACATCCCGTTCAACCAGGCCCGCATGGTGCACACCAACCTGCTGATCGTGTGGCTGCTGTTCGGCTTCATGGGCAGCGCCTACTACCTGGTGCCCGAGGAGAGCGAGACCGAGCTGTGGAGCCCGAAGCTGGCCATCGCGCTGTTCTGGATCTTCCTGGTCGCCGGCGCGCTCACCATCGTGGGCTACCTGGTGGTGCCCTATGCCAAGCTGGCCGAGCTGACCGGCAACGAACTGCTGCAGACCATGGGACGCGAGTTCCTGGAGCAGCCGCTGCCCACCAAGCTGGGCATCGTGGTGGTGGCGCTGGGCTTTCTGCTGAACATCGGCATGACGGTGCTCAAGGGCCGCAAGACCAGCATCACGCTGGTGCTGATGCTGGGGCTCACCGGCCTGGCCCTGCTGTTCCTGTTCTCGTTCTACAACCCCAGCAACCTGGTGCAGGACAAGATGGCCTGGTGGTGGGTGGTGCACCTGTGGGTGGAAGGCGTGTGGGAGCTGATCCTGGCCTCGCTGCTGGCCTTCGTGCTGGTCAAGACCACCGGGGTCGACCGTGAGGTGATCGACAAGTGGATGTACCTGATCATCGCGATGGCGCTGATCACCGGCATCCTGGGCACCGGCCACCACTACTACTTCATCGGCCTGCCCGGCTACTGGCAGTGGATCGGCAGCGTGTTCTCGGCGCTCGAGCC
>CAYPDO010000611.1:0-3166 GCA_964409495.1 uncultured Bordetella sp. | reverse complement strand
CACACCAGCGCGATGCTGCGCATCACGAAGTGCATCTTGCGCAGCGCGAAGTAGTGGAACTGGAAGCACAGCTCCGGCGTGATGTACGGGTTGGGCTGCTGCTCGTGCGGCAGCACGATGTTCAGGCCGATGCTCTTGCCGCCCACCTCGTGCGCGCCGCGGTTGCCAGCCTCCATGATGCCGGGCCCGCCGCCGGTGACCACGTAGATCGGCGTGTCGTGGGCGCGCGAGCGCTCGGTGACGATGGCCGCGAACTCGCGCGCCGCCTCGTAGTAGGCGCTCATGGCCAGCGCCGCCTCGGCGCGGCGCAGCGCCTCGGCATCGTCGGCACTGCGCGCGGCGTCCACGCGCGCCTGCGCCTCGTCGCGCGGCAGGATGCGCGCCGAGCCGAAGATCACGATGGTCGATTCAATGCCCAGCTCGCGCTGGATCAGCTCGGGTTTCAGCAGCTCGAGCTGCATGCGCACCGGGCGCAGTTCCTCGCGCAGCAGGAAATCGGTGTCGGTGAAGGCCAGGCGGTAGGCGCTTTCCGGGCCGTTGTACAGCGACGGCGGCTGCGCCGCCTGGGCGTCCTGCTCGGCGGTGGGAAAGTTGCGGGCGGTGAGCTCGCCAAGGTGTCGGGCGTCGGGCTTGGAATCGGTCATGGCGGCAGCTTAACGCCCTGCAGGCCCGCAGAAAATGCGTGGCGGGCTAGCATCCGGCCCCGATTCCGGGCTTTGGAAAGGCGGGCCACCGATGGCCGTGCGTGCGATCACCCTCGACCTGGACGACACACTGTGGCCGGTGTGGCCGGCCATCCGCCGTGCCGAAGCCGTGCTGCACGACTGGCTGCACACGCATGCGCCGGCCACGGCCGCGGCACATGACCTGGCGGCGCTGCGCGAGATCCGCGCCGCCGTGGCGCGCGACCTGGCGCACCTGGCGCACGACCTCAGCGCGATGCGCCGCGAAAGCATCCGCCGTGCGCTGGCTGCCGCCGGGGATGATCCGGCGCTGGCCGAGCCGGCCTTCGACACCTTCATGGCCGCACGCCAGCAGGTGGACCTGTTCGACGACGTGGTGCCGGCGCTGGCGCGGCTGGCGGCGCGTTTTCCGATCGTGGCGCTGTCCAACGGCAATGCCGATGTGCGGCACATGCCGGCCATTGCCGGCTTCTTCCGCGCCAGTGTCAGCGCGCTCGAGCTGGGCGTGGGCAAGCCGGCGCCGGCGGCCTTTGCCGCCGCCTGCGCGCAGGCCGGTGGCGCGGCGCACGAGACCCTGCATGTGGGCGACGACGGCCACACCGACATCGACGGCGCGCTGGCCGCCGGCCTGCAGGCGGCCTGGGTGCGCCGGCCCGAACTGCCGCCACCGGCCGCGCCCAGCGGCACACCCCAGCATGTGGTGGCCAGCCTGGCCGAGCTGGCCGACCGCCTGGGCTGCTGACGCCTGCACCCGCACGGCTGGGGCGCCGCGCCGAGAAATCGACCGGTTTCACGGTGCAACTTTCACGCCAGTCTTCACTCACTGGAAAAAGTGCGGTCTTATACTGGCTGCGAACCCCATGAATGGCAGGCCGCAAGCGGCCAAGGCGGACACGATGACGGGCAAATTGAAGGTGGCGGGGCTGCTGGCGCTGGGCGCCCTGGCCGGTGCGCTCACCACGATGCAGTTGCAGGCCAATGCCCGCAGCTCGCTGGCGCCGCTGCCGCTGGAAGAGCTGCAGCAGCTGGCCGCGGTGTTCGGCATGATCAAGAGCGACTACGTCGAACCGGTCGACGAGAAGAAGCTCATCTCGGATGCCATCGGCGGCATGGTGGCCGGGCTGGACCCGCACTCGGTCTACTTCGACAAGAAGACCTTCAAGGAATTCCGTGAGGGCACCACCGGCAAGTTCGTCGGCGTGGGCATCGAGATCGGCATGGAAGACGGCCTGGTGAAGGTGGTCTCGCCGATCGAGGGCTCGCCGGCCTTCCGCGCCGGCCTGAAGCCGGGCGACCTGGTGACCAGGATCGACGACAGCGCGGTCAAGGGCCTCAGCATGGACCAGGCCGTCAAGAAGATGCGCGGCGAGCCCAACACCAAGGTCACGCTCACCATCTTCCGCAAGGCCGAGAGCCGCAGCTTCCCGGTGACCATCACGCGCGAAGAGATCCGTGTGCAGAGCGTGCGCGCCAAGCTCATCGAGCCCGGTTTCGCCTGGATCCGCGTGAGCCAGTTCCAGGACCGCACGGTCGACGATTTCGCGCGCAAGCTCGAGGAGCTGTACAAGACCGAGCCCAACCTGCGCGGCCTGGTGCTCGATCTGCGCAACGACCCGGGCGGCCTGCTCGAAGGCGCGGTGGCGCTGTCGGCGGCCTTTCTGCCCAGCGAGGTCACGGTGGTCAGCACCAACGGCCAGATCGCCGAGAGCCGCGCCACCTTCAAGGCCTCGCCCGAGTACTACGTGCGCCGCGGCAGCCATGATCCGCTGAAGAAGCTGCCCGCGGCGCTGAAGAGCGTGCCGCTGGTGGTGCTGGTGAACGAAGGCTCGGCCTCGGCCAGCGAGATCGTGGCCGGCGCGCTGCAGGACCACAAGCGCGCCACCATCATGGGCGCGCAGACCTTCGGCAAGGGCTCGGTGCAGACCGTGCGCCCGCTGTCGGCGGAAACCGCGCTGAAGATCACCACTGCGCGCTACTTCACGCCCAGCGGCCGCAGCATCCAGGCCAAGGGCATCGTGCCCGACCTGTGGATCGACGAAACAGCCGAAGGCAATGTGTTCGCTGCGCTGCGCATGCGCGAGGCCGATCTGGAGAAGCACCTGGGCGAGCGCGGCGCCGCCGCCGCCGCCGACAAGGCCTCGGCCCCCAAGGACGCCGACGAACTGGCGCGCGAGAAGGCCCGCGAGGAAGCGCGCAAGAAGCTCGAGGAAATGGCCGCCAAGAGCAAGGAGCCGATCAAGCCGCTGCCCGAGTTCGGCAGCGCCGAAGACTGGCCGCTGGTGCAGGCGCTGAACCAGCTCAAGGGCAAGCCGGTGGCGGTGAGCAAGACGCTGTCGGAGCGCAAGGCCGCGCTGGACGAGGACAAGCAGTAACTGGGGCACCCGGCGCCGGGCTACCGGCGCCACCCGCCAGGCGGGTGCGCGGCCCGCTTGGGAGCGGCCCGGCGCTGGGCCGCGGTGTAGGGCACCCGGCGCCGGGCTACC
>CAYPDO010000610.1:0-3173 GCA_964409495.1 uncultured Bordetella sp. | reverse complement strand
CGACGTGAGCAAGCCCATCGACGGGCCCGAGTTCGCGCTGTTCCTGAAGTTCATGCGCGAGCATCGCAATGTGTGGAGCAAGGTGAGCTGCCCCGAGCGCCTGAGCGTCACCGGGCCCAAGGCGCTGAACGGCGAGCAGGCCGCCTACCGCGACGTGGTGCCGTTTGCGCGCCAGGTGGTGGCCGAGTTCCCGGATCGCGTGCTGTGGGGCACCGACTGGCCGCACCCGAACCTGAAGGATCACATGCCCGACGACGGCCTGCTGGTCGACTTCATCCCGCACATCGCGCCCACGGCCGAACTGCAGCGCAAGCTGCTGGTCGACAACCCGATGCGCCTGTACTGGCCGGAAGAGCTTTGACGCCACCCGAAGCGGCTTTGCCGCCTCCCCCCAGGCGTCGCCGCCAGCGGCCCGGCAATGCCGGCACCGCGGCGACAGCGGGGTTCGGCCGGCGACCTCGCGGCGTTCAAGCGAAGACGGCAATTTTCAGGAGACATGCCATGGCCTTCCGACTCGTTGCCACGGCCGCAGCGGCCGTCACGCTGGCCGGCTGCGCGTGGATGTCGTCCCAGCCCGAGCCTGCTGCCGCGGGCGGCGCACCCACGCTGCGTAACGTGGCCGACACCTGCCGTGGCCTGGCTGGGCAGGTGATCGAGGCTGCGCGCATCGGTGCCGATGCCAAGCTGGCCAGCGGGCCGGCGCGCATCGATTCGGCCAGCTGGCAATCGGCCGCCCCGATGGCGGTGGCCGAACGCGGCCCCACGCCTGCCGCACTGATCACGCCGGCCACGCCGGCCTACTGCAAGGTGCTGGGCCAGATCGCGCCGGTGGACTCCAAGGCACCGCCGATCCAGTTCCAGATCAACCTGCCGGCGCAGTGGAACGGCCGCTCGGTGCAGTACGGCGGCGGCGGCTTCAACGGCACGCTGATCACCGGCCTGGGCCTGCTGCCCGCGGCGCACTTTGACCAGCCGGCGCCGCTGGCCCGTGGCTACGTCACCTACGGCACCGATTCGGGCCATCAGACACTGCCCGGCCAGCCGCCGCAGGCCTTCGCGCTGAACGACGAGGCCTTGCTCAACTTCTTCCACGCCTCGTACAAGAAGGTGCGCGACGTGGCGGTGGTGGTGATGGCCCGCGCCTATGGCCGCGGCCCCGAGAAGCTGTACTTCGCCGGCAGCAGCGAGGGCGGGCGCGAGGGCCTGATGATGGCCCAGCGCTACCCGGCCGATTTCGATGGCATCTTCAGCCGTGTGCCGGTGCTGCACTGGACCGGCCTGCAGTTCGCCGGCGCGCGCAACGGCATGGCCACGATGGACGGCGGCTGGATCCGCCCGGCCCAGGTCAAGCTGGTGCACGACGCGGTGCTGGCCGCCTGCGACGCGGCCGATGGCCTGGCCGACGGCATCGTCAGCGATGCGGCGGGCTGCCGTGGCCGCTTCGACGTCACCCGCCTGCGCTGCGGGCCGGGGCAGGGCGTCGATGCTTGCCTGGGCGACGCGCAGATCAAGGCCGTGCAGGCCCTGCATTCGCCCTACCGCTTTCCGTACACCCTGGCCAACGGCCTGAGCGACTACCCTGGCTGGGGCGTGGGTGGCGAGAACACGGCCAGCTACGGACCCACCGGCGGCTGGCTGAGCTGGTGGCTGGGCAAGGCGCCGCCGGCCGTGCCGCCGGCGGCCGACAACAGCATCGCCTGGGTGTACGGCGCAGGGGCGCTGCAGTACGTCTATGCGCGCGACCCGAAGATCGACCCGCGCCTGGTCACGCCCGAGAAGTACGCGGCCCGCGTGCGCGAGGTCTCGGCGCAGATGGACGCCACCAACCCCGACCTGTCGGCCTTCCATGCGCGCGGCGGCAAGCTGATCGTGCTGGAGAACATGGCCGACTATGCGCAGAGCCCGTATGCCGGCATCGGCTATGTGGAATCGGTGCAGGCCCGCCTGGGCGCGGCGCGCACGGCCGAGTTCCTGCGCCTGTACACCGCGCCGGGCGTCGACCATGTGGGCACCGGCGCGCCCTCGCAGGTGGACATGCTGCAGGCCCTGGCCGACTGGGTGGAACAGGGCCGCGCCCCGGCCGGACTGCAGCTGGTGGAGCAGGCGCCCAAGCCGCCGTTCACCGTGCAGCGCGCCCGCCCGCTGTGCGAGTGGCCGGCCTGGCCGCGCTACCAGGGCAGCGGCGATGTCAACGCCGCCGCCAGCTTCCACTGCACGCGCTGAAGCGCCCAACCCATCCACAAGGAGCACGCCCGATGGCACTCGACAAGCCGTACAAGGACATTCCCGGCACCACCATCTTCGACACCGAGCAGTCGCGCAAGGGCTACTGGCTGAACCAGTTCTGCATGAGCCTGATGAAGGCCGAGAACCGCGAGCGCTTCAAGGCCAATGAGCGCGCCTACCTCGACGAGTGGCCCATGACCGAGGAGCAGAAGCAGGGCGTGCTGACGCGCGACCTGAACCGCTGCATCGCCGCCGGCGGCAACATCTACTTCCTGGCCAAGATCGGCGCCACCGATGGCAAGAGCTTCCAGTACATGGCCGCCAGCATGACCGGCATGACCCAGGAGCAGTACGCCGCCATGATGCTGGCCGGCGGCCGCTCGGTGGAAGGCAACCGCCGCATCGGCGAAACCACGGCGCAAGCCGGCAAGAAGGAACAAGCCTGATGGCCAAGATCACCGCCAGCGTCTATACCTCGCACGTGCCGGCCATCGGCGCCGCGCTCGATCTGGGCAAGAGCAGCGAGCCCTACTGGCAGCCCGTGTTCAAGGGCTACGAGCCCAGCAAGCAGTGGATCAAGGACAACCGGCCCGACGTGGTGTTTCTGGTCTACAACGACCACGCCACGGCCTTCAGCCTGGAGCTGATCCCCACCTTCGCGATCGGCTGCGCGGCCGAATTCAAGCCCGCCGACGAAGGCTGGGGCCCGCGCCCGGTGCCGGTGGTGCAGGGCCATCCGGAACTGGCCGCGCACATCGCCCACAGTGTGATCCAGGACGAGTTCGACCTCACCATCGTGAACAAGATGGATGTCGACCACGGCCTCACGGTGCCGATGTCGCTGATGTTCGGCCAGCCTGAAGCCTGGCCGGTGAAGGTGATCCCGTTTGCCGTCAACGTGGTGCAGTACCCGGTGCCCTCGGGCAAGCGCTGCTTTGCGCTGGGCC
>CAYPDO010000609.1:0-3177 GCA_964409495.1 uncultured Bordetella sp. | reverse complement strand
GGCGTGCGCCGCGCGCGCAGGCGCAGCAGGCGGAACACCGGCAGATCCTCGCCATGCACCGAGAACAGCACGCCATCCTTCAGGATGAAGGCCACGCGCACGTTGCGCGGCGTGATGTCGTCGTCGATCAGGAAGTCGGAGCGGATGTGCAGCTCGCCGTTGTCTTCCTCATAGAAGCGGGCCGACTCCTCCAGATCGTCGTCGACGATGTTGTCGGGGATCGTCAGCCCGAAGCGGGCGCCGATCCAGCCCTTTTCCATCGGCGAGGGCGACTCCAGGTCCACCCACACCGGGCGGCCCTTGGCCAGTTCATCGGGACTGCTGATCTCGGTCTGCACGAGCCGGCCGCTGGCCAGCGTGAACATGTTGAGCATGGAAGCTGCTCCAGCGCGCGCGGCGGCCTGTGCAGCAGGCGGCCAGCGAAGATCCGTGGGGGAAGGGGTGGCTTGCGTGTGTACCGCCTCACCCCAGAACGGATCTGGAGTGGACGGTCACCGAGGGTGACTCTGGTCCAAGGCCGTGCTCCAAAGCGACGATCGCAAGATTATGGCATCCGCCTTGCATTGCCCCGGTCCGTGCGCGGCCCGCCGCGCGGCCTGCGCGCGTGGCATGGCCACCGACATCAGCCGGCCGGCAACAGGCGGTCGATGGTCTCCAGCAGCTGAAGCGGGCTGAAAGGCTTGGTCAGGTATTCGTCGGCGCCGGCGGCGTGGCCGGCGTCGCGGTCCTGGCCATCCGCGCGCGCGCTGAGCAGCACCACGCGGATGTCGGCCGAGCCGGGGTCGGCGCGCACCGAGGCACAGACCTGCAGGCCGTCGAAGCGGCCCGGCATCATCACATCCAGCAGGATCAGGTCAGGCCGCCAGGCCAGCACGGCGGCCAGCGCCTGCTCGCCGTCGGCCGCCTCCTGCAGCTCGAAGGGCTCGTCCTCGAGCGTCATGCGGATCAGCCGCCGGATGTCGGGCTGGTCGTCGACGATCAGCACCCGCGTCATGCTGCGCGGCGGCGCTCAGGCTGCCGCGGCCAGCCCACCCAGGCGGTCGCGCACCAGTTGCTCGATGTGGTCGTAGGGCACCGGCTTGTGGAACACCCGCACGCCTTCGGGCAGGCCGCCGCGCTGCGCGATCTCAGCCTCGGTGAGCGCCGTCACGACGACGATGTCCATCGCGCCGAAGGCCGCACCCTGGCTGCGCAGCGAGGCAATCATCTTGAAACCGTCCATGCCCGGCATGTTCAGGTCGGTGACCAGCAGATCGGGGCAGCTGCGGCCCATCTGCAGCAGCGCGTCGAAGCCGTCGCGCGCACCACTCACCTCGAGCGGCAGCTCCCAGCCCTTGATGACCATGATCAGCAGTTGCAGCAGCTGCGGCTCGTCCTCGACCACCATCACCTTGAACAAGGCATTCGGGTCGGCCGGCTCGGCGCGCTCGTCGCCGGCCAGCGCATTGCGGCGCTCCTCGATCAGGCGCTCGACCGCCGTGCGCGAGATGCGGCGATGCCCGCCAGCCGTCTTCCAGGCCGGCAGCACACCGCTTTCGACCCACAGCTGAACGGTGCGCAAGGCCACACCCAGGCGTTCAGCGGCCTCGCGGGTGGACAGCACATCTTCGTTGGTCGCGCTCTTTCGCATCGGGCTGCCGCCGCTCACGGCTCCAGGGACGGGGATGGGGGAATTGCACGTGTGGCAGCCTCGGCGGCGGGCCACGGCATGCCGGAACGTCGCGCCGCATCGGATGGGCCGGGTCGTCCCGGCGCCGCGATGCACGCAAGGGCCGACGTTTTTGCCACTTTACCGCGATTGCCGCTCCGGCTGCCGGCTCGGCTCATGGTGAGTGCGGATGGAATCCTTGCCAGTGTGTAACAAGAGGCGACCAAAACAAGCCTGCCAAGGATGTGCACGAACTGGCAAACCGCCTGATCCTACACCGCGCCATGGTCTTGTCAGGCGGCGCGAAACGGGCGCACACTGGCCTTGGACGGGCGCGGTTTGACAAGCGGTCCGGCCGGTTGTCGTGGCCCGTCTTGCGCACTGGAACCCACTTGAAAGGACGCTTCGATGAACCTGACGATCAGCGGTCACCATTTGGAAGTGACCCCGGCGCTTCGTGAGTACGTGCTCACCAAGCTGGATCGGGTGACGCGACATTTTGACCAGGTGGTCGATGTCGCCGTTTTGCTGACGGTCGAGAAGCTGAAGGAGAAGGAACGCCGACAGAAGGCTGAAGTGACGTTGCATGTGAAGGGCCGGGACATCTTCGTCGAACAGTCCCATGAGGATCTGTACGCCGCGATCGACCAGTTGATGGACAAGCTGGACCGGCAGGTCGTCCGCCACAAGGACCGCTTGCAGGATCATCATCACGCCACCACCAAGCGCAATCTGTTGGACGCCGAAGCCCCCTGACGCGCGTCGGGCAAGCCTTTCGGCACAACGGCCCTTCGGGGCCGTTTTTCATCGCCGCCCAGCGGCCATTCATCACGATGACAACATCCCGCACACGCGGGTGATGTCCACACTGCAGTGCAGCAAGCCGTTTCTATAATGCGTCGCTCTGTCACACATCCCGTGCTTGCGCGCCTCGACACGAGGTGCTGCATGGGGGCAAAGCCATGAACCGTCTCGCCGCCATCCTGCCGCCCAGCAATGTGCTGGTGGATGTGGATGCCACTAGCAAGAAGCGCGCTTTCGAACAGGCGGGACTGCTGTTTGAAAACCAGCATGCCATCGCGCGCGCCACGGTCACCGACAACCTTTTCGCGCGTGAACGCCTGGGCTCCACCGGGCTGGGTCATGGCGTGGCCATTCCGCACGGCCGCATCAAGGGCTTGAAGAACCCGCTGGCCGCCGTGTTGCGCGTGCAGCAGGCCATTCCCTTTGACGCGCCCGACGATGAGCCGGTGGCCTTGCTGATCTTCCTGCTGGTGCCCGAGGCGGCCACGCAGCGGCACCTGGAGATCCTGTCCGAGATCGCCGAGATGCTGTCCGATCGCGAACTGCGCGAGCGCCTGAAGACCGAGGCCGACGCGGCCGCGGTGCACAAGCTGATCTCCGACTGGGAACCCCTCAAGTCGGTCGCCTGAGCGCCGGATGAAGCCCACTTCGATCAGCGCCGAAGCGCTCTTCGAAGCCCACCGCGAGAAGCTCCACTGGCAGTGGGTGGCTGGCCACGCCCACCC
>CAYPDO010000608.1:0-3181 GCA_964409495.1 uncultured Bordetella sp. | reverse complement strand
GCGCGTCCTCGATCGGGTGCGCGTAGGTGTACATCGGGTAGATGCACCAGCGGTCCCCGGTGTTGTGGTGCGTGGCGCGCTTGATGCGGTACAGGGCCGGGTCGCGCAGGTTGATGTTGGGCGAGGTCATGTCGATCTTGGCACGCAGGACGGCCGCGCCGTCGGCGAGCCGGCCGTCGCGCATCTCGCGAAAGCGCGCCAGGTTCTCGTCCGGCGTGCGGCTGCGGAACGGGCTGTCGGTGCCGGGCGTCGTGAAGTCGCCGCGGCTCGCGCGCATCTGCTCGGCCGTCTGCTCGTCGACGTAGGCCAGCCCGGCGCCGATCAGCGCCTCGGCGGCGCGGTACATGAAGTCGAAGTAGTCGCTGGCGAAGTAGAGGTTGGAGCGCGTCGCACCCGGCTTCGCGGGATCGGGCTCGTCCCAGCCGAAGCCCAGCCAGCGGACCGCGTCGACGATGGCGTCGACGTACTGCTGCTCTTCCTTCTCGGGGTTGGTGTCGTCGAATCGCAGGTGGCAGACGCCGCCGTAGTCGCGCGCCAGGCCGAAATTCAGGCAGATGCTCTTGGCATGGCCGATGTGCAGGTAGCCGTTGGGCTCGGGCGGAAAGCGCAGGCGCACGGCGGCCGGATCGGCCGTGCCGGCCGCGTGGTGGGCCGCATCACCCGGCGTGCCGCCCCATTGCCGCTGGGCGTACACGCCCTCCTGCAGTTCGCGCTCGATCAGGGTGCGCAGGAAGTTGGCAGGCTTGGGCGGGGTGGTGGCGTCGGGCGAGGGGCGTGACATGACGGTGTCTGCTGCGGGGCATGGCCCCATCGGGGAAAACCGCAGTTTACCGAGCGGGTCGCTGCCCCATCGGCCCTGGAAGGGCGGAAATGCCCAGGCCACGGCCTGTGCGCGATGTCACGCCCGGCCGGGGTGTGTGGTTGCTTGGATTTGTTTTGCAGTAAATATCGTATTTATCAAATAGCATCGGGGCTCGCCACTGGGGCCCGTCCGCTGGGTCAGGCTGCAGCGGCGCTCGCCCACGCGTGGCAGTTCGAGCGCGCGCCGTCCCTGTGGTCGTGCCAGCCGCTGCTGGCGGCGCGGCCGTTGCAGCCGCCCCCCCCCGCCCATGCCAGCCGCCGCTCGAACCACTGACCCGCTGTCGCGCACCGAAGCCGCGGCGCGCGCCGCACGGGCCGCCTGGGCGGCCGCTCAGCCCGGCACCTGGCCGGGCGCGCCGGACGATGACCTGGCCGCGCAGGGCGCAGCGTGCGAGAGCGATTGCGACGTTGACGGTGACAGTGACGGCGACGCTGGCAGCGAAGGCCTCAGCGACGCGCCGTCGCCGGCGCTCGAGCGCCTGGTTGCCCGCTTGCGCCAGCAGCCCGACTTCCTGGCCGCGCAGGCGCATGTGCGCCGTGTGCAGGCCGTGGCGCGCAACGACCGGGCCCATGTGCGGGCGCTGGCCGGCCTGCTGGCCGACGACCCGGCACTGGCGGCCAAGGTGCTGCGCCTGGGCAATGCGGTCTGCTACCGCGGCGCCGGCGGCGGGCAGATCGACAGCCTGGTCCGCGCCGTGCAGGTGATGGGCTTCGACACGGTGCAGCGCCTGGCCACCGGCCTGCGCCTGCTCGAGCAGGGTCCGCGCGGCGATGCCGGCCTGCTGCTGCGCGAGGATTTCCTGCGCGCCCAGGTGGCAGGCCGGCTGGGCGCCGAGCTGTGCCCGGTGGCCGGCGGGCAGGAGGCGGCGCATGTGCTGGCGATGTTCCAGAACCTGGGCCGCCTGCTGCTGGCCGCCCACCTGGGCGAGGATGCGCTGGCCATCCGTGGCGCGGTGCCGCGCCACACCCAGCCCCTGGCCGCCGCCGAGCAGGCCGCCTGCCGCCGCCAGCTGGGTGTCGATTTCGGCCAGATCGGTGCCCAGGTGGCGCGCAGCTGGGGCTGGCCGCCGGCGCTGGTGAACGCCATGCGCCACCGCGACTGGCCGCAGCGCCGTCCACCGCAGCGCGCCCAGCAACGGGTGTGGCAGGGCTGGCTGGCCAACGAGGCGGCCGATCTGCTGCTCTACACCGATCCGGCCGACTGGGCCGAGGGCTGCGAGCAGCTGTCACACCGCACGTTCGCGGTGTGCGGCCAAGACCGCGACGCGCTGCGCCGCGCGCTGGCCCGCGTGCGCCAGCATCTGGAGGATCTGGCCGACGACGTGGGCCTGCCGCTGGCTTTGATCGGCACCGTGGGCGGCGTGCGCACCGCGCCCGGCCCGGCGCTGGCCACCCCGCGCCCAGAGGCAGCAGCGCCAGCGCCCGGCGGGGCGCTGCGCAACGGCGCCGGTGGCGCCGCGGTGGACCTCGACCTGACCGCGCCCGCTGGCGCGACCGCCGGGCACGGCATGGAGCGCAAGGCGCCGGCCGGCCTGCCGCCGCTGGCCCAGGCTGCCGCACGCCTGGGCGCCGATCTGCTGCATGCGCAGCGCCGTGCCGAGGTGCCACGGCGCGCGCTGGCCGCCCTGCACCAGGGCCTGCGCGCCCGCCGCGCCGTGCTGTGCCTGCCCGAGCCTGCTGCGGCCGGCACCCGTGCGGCCGGCCCGTCGGGCGCGGCGGCGCTGCTGTCGCCCCGCCTGGTGCTGGGCCAGGCCTTGCCGCCGGCGGCCATGGCGCAGTGGCGGGTGGCCCCGGGCGGCGGCCGTGACCTGTTCTCGCGCCTGTGCGCCCAGGCTGCCGACAGCCGCATCGACGACGCCCTCAGCCCGGCGCTGGCGCGGCACCTGCCCCCCGGCTTTCGCGGCCATGTGGATGCGGTGCATTTCGTGGTGCTGCCGCTGCAGGCCCAGGGCCGGCCGCTGGGCATGATCTACCTTGACCGTGCGCCCGGCGACCCGTTCACGCTGGACGGCGACGAGCTGATGCTGGTGCGCGCGCTGCGCGACCAGGCGGCCCTGGCGCTGGCCACGCCCTGACCGGCCGCGCCGGCCGCCCCGTGCCGGGCCGCTACATGCCCTTGAACAGGTGCGCGTACAGCCGGCTGGCGGTGAGCTTCTCGGGCCGGCTGCGCAGCGTCAGCGTGAGCTTGCCGGTCTCCTCGCGCACCGCGGTGGTGATGGCGGTGGCGCGCACCACCAGGCTGCGGTGCACCTGCCAGAACTGCGCCGGATCGAGCTGCGGCAGCAGCTCGCGCAGCGACAGGCGGATCAGGTGCTCGCGC
>CAYPDO010000607.1:0-3204 GCA_964409495.1 uncultured Bordetella sp. | reverse complement strand
CATCCTGCAGGGCATGATCGCCATCGGCTCCGGCGGCATCACCGGCAAGGGCTTCATGAGCGGCACGCAGACGCACCTGGAGTTCATCCCCGAGCGCACCACCGACTTCGTGTTCGCCGGCTTCGCCGAGGAGTTCGGCCTGCTCGGCGCCGGGCTGCTGCTGGCCTGCTACATCGCGCTGATCTTCCGCGGCCTGTTCATCGCCGCGCAGGCGCCCACCGCCTTCTCGCGCCTGCTGGCCGGCGCCATCACGCTGAGCTTCTTCACCTATGGCTTCGTGAACCTGGGCATGGTCAGCGGCATCCTGCCGGTGGTGGGCGTGCCGCTGCCCTTCATCAGCTACGGCGGCACGGCGATGGTGACGCTGGGCCTGGCGCTGGGCATGCTGATGTCCATTGCGCGCAGCCGCGGCCTGATGCAACGCTAGAGAACTGGGGCACCCGGCCTTGCGGGTACGCAAGGCCACCCGCCGCGCGGGCTCAGTCGGCTTGGGGCGGCCCGGCGCTCGACTGAGCCGCGCCTGCCACCGTCGGGCCCCAGGCCACCAGCGGAAAGCGCACCGTGAACAGCGCCCCCGGCCCCAGGCCCTGGATGGCCGCCACGCTGCGCGGGCGGGCATCGGCGATGGTCATCTCGGCGCCATGCTGCTGCACGATCTCGTTGACGATGGCCAGGCCCAGGCCGCTGCCGTCGGTGTTGGTGCCCAGCGCGCGGTAGAAGGGCTCGAGCACCAGGGTGCGCTCGGCCTCGGGGATGCCGGGGCCGGTGTCCTCCACCTGCAGCACCAGCACCTGGCCGAAGGGGTCGTCCATCACCCGCACGGTCACCGTGCCGCCGGCCGGCGTGTACTGCAGCGCGTTGTCGACCAGGTTGCGCACCAGCTCGCGCGCCATCACCGGCTGGCCCAGCAGGCGCCCATGCAGTGCCTCGTCGCTGTCGGGGCCTTCGTAGCCCAGGTCGATGCGCTTGTCCATGGCCTTGGGCACGAAGTCGCGCACCGTCTCGCGCGCCAGCTCCACCAGGTTCACCGTCTCGGGTTCGCGGCCCAGCGTGCGCGCCTCGGCACGGGCCATGGCCAGCAGCTGGTTCACCATGTGCGCGGCACGCTCGCTGGAGTGGGCGATGTACTCCAGCGAGCGCCCCAGCGCCTTGGGGTCCTGCTGGCCGGCCTCGATCTCGCGCTGCGCCAGCTCGGCCTGCATGCGCAGGCCGGCCAGCGGCGTCTTCAGCTGGTGCGCGGCATCGGCCAGAAAGCGCTTTTGCGTGCGCATCGACTGGTCCAGCCGGGCCAGCAGGTCGTTGATGGCACTGACCAGCGGCGCCACTTCTTCGGGCACGTCGCGCTCGGGCAGCGGTGCCAGGTCATGGCTCTCGCGGCGGCGGATGCGCTGCTGCAGCTCGTTCAGCGGCTTGATGCCGCGCGCCAGAGCAAACCACACCAGCAGCACCGCCAGCGGCAGCACCACGAACTGCGGCACGATCACGCCCTTGATGATCTCGGTGGCCAGGCGCGAGCGCTTGTCCAGCGTCTCGGCCACCTGCACCAGGGCCGGCAGTTCACCCGGCACGCCGGTGGGCGGCAGCCAAAGGTAGGCCACGCGCACGCCGTCGCCCTGCAATTCGTCGTCGCGCCAGCGCAGTTCCTGCCCGGCAGCGGGTGTCTCCTCGGGCACCGGCAGGTTGCGATCCCCGGCCACGAACTCACCGCGCGCGCCCAGCACCTGGTACAGCACGCGCTCTGCGTCATCGGTGCGCAGTACCTCGCTGGCCACCTCGGGCTGGCGCAGCCGGATGGTGCTGGGCTTTTCGGTGCTGCCAGGCTCCACCACCACCTGGCGCGCCACGGTGCGGGCCATGGCCGCCAGCTCGCGATCGAAAGGCCGGCTGGCGATGCTCTGCGCCACCAGCCAGGTCAGCGCCACGCTCAGCGGCCACAGCAACAGCAGCGGGGCGAGCATCCAGTCAAGGATTTCGCCGAAGAGCGAGCGCTGTTCGCGGGGGGTGTCCATGGCGGTTCAGCGCAGGATAGCCGCGCCGACCGCGCGCCTCACCGAAGCTTCAATCAGTTCGGGATCTTCTCAAGGCAGTAACCCAAGCCGCGCACCGTGGCGATGCGGATCGGCCCCTGCTCGATCTTCTTGCGCAGGCGGTGGATGTATACCTCGATGGCGTTGTTGCTCACCTCTTCGCCCCATTCGCACAGGCGCTCGACCAGTTGGTCCTTGCTCACCAGCCGGCCGGCGCGCTGCAGCAGCACCTCCAGCAGGCTGAGCTCGCGCGCGGAGAGCTCCACCATCTGGTCGCTGATGTAGGCCACCCGGCCGGTGGCATCGAAGGTCAGCGGGCCGTGCTTGATCACGTTCGAGGCGGCGCCCAGGCCGCGCCGCGTCAGCGCCCGCACCCGCGCTTCCAGCTCCTGCAGCGAGAAGGGCTTGGCCATGTAGTCATCGGCGCCCAGGTCGAGGCCCTTGACCCGCTGCTCCACGGAATCGGCCGCGGTGAGGATCAGCACCGGCACCGCCGAGCCGCGGCCGCGCAGCTTGCGCAGCACGTCGAAGCCATGCATCTTGGGCAGGCCCAGGTCCAGGATCAGCAGATCGAACTCGTGCGCGGCCAGCGCTGCATCGGCCTCGCTGCCGCTGCCCACCTGATCCACCGCGTAGCCGGTGGCGCGCAAGGAGCGCAACAATCCGTCGGCCAGCACCTGGTCGTCTTCCGCGATCAGAATCCGCATCCTCGTCTCCCGCTGGTGCCCCGCCGTGCTTGTTTGTCCGGCTCGCTCGAAACCGGCTGGCGACGAATCGATTCTAGGCAGTTGGACACTTGCACAGCCTGACAGCAACCCTCGGCACGGGTTCATCTGCACTGTTGAAGCCAACAGGCTGTTCAAACATACAGTCACTCAGCTATCATCAGGGCACAGCCCCTGAGGAGAGCCCACCATGGACGCACCCGTGAAAGCACTGAACACCGAAAAAGCCAAGGCCCTGCAGGCCGCCCTCGCCCAGATCGAAAAGCAGTTCGGCAAGGGCTCGATCATGCGGCTGGGCGACGGCGAGGTGGTTGAGGCCATCGAGGTCGTCTCCACCGGCTCGCTGGGCCTGGACATCGCCCTCGGCGTCGGCGGCCTGCCGCGCGGACGCATCATCGAGATCTACGGTCCCGAGTCCTCGGGCAAGACCACGCTCACCCTGCAGGTCATCG
>CAYPDO010000606.1:0-3208 GCA_964409495.1 uncultured Bordetella sp. | reverse complement strand
TCCCAGCCCAGGGCCTGGCCGACCGAAGCGCCCAGCCCGCGTGAAAACAGGTCGGTGCCCTGGCGCATCAGCCGCTCGGCCGCGGCGTCGCAGGCGGCGCGGCGGTTCGTGTCGTTGCGCGCCACCGCGCTGCGGCAGGCCTGGCTGAAGGCGCGGACGCCGGGCGTCGAGTGGGCGGATTCCACGCCCATCGCGTGCATCCAGGCCGCCGGCAGCAGGTAGGCCGGCAGGGCCTCGGGCCAGTGCTGCACCACCTGTGCGCTCAGGCGGCCCCAGCCGGGGTCGGCCGTGCGCGCCCGGGCCATGCCGTGCAGGGCCTCGTCGGCAGCCGCGGGCTCCTGGCCCCACAGCGTCAGCCAGGCCACGGCATTGCCGTCGTCCAGGCGCAGCCAGTGCCGCGCCGACACACCGGCGCAGGCCGGCGCGCCGGCGCCATGCTGGCATTCGCGCACGGCAGCCTGCATCACCCAGGCGTCGCCGGCGCTGTGGGCCAGCTGCACCAGCCCCAGCAGCGCGGCGTCGGGGGCCGGCAGGCCCGGCAGATCGGCGGCGGGCGGGTGCATCGCCAGCCACCAGCCGCTGGCGCGCACCCGCGCCTCGGGCGCGGCGAGCAGGTGGCGCACCAGGGCCGGCCAGGCCGCCGCCAGGGGCCTGGCCGTGGGGTCGCTGGCCGCTGCTGCGTCGGCGGCAGCGGCCGCCCGGGCCGCGGCGGCCGCAGCATGCGCCGACGGGTGTGCGCTGTCGGCGAGCGCGCCGGGTGCGTCCGGGCCCGGGGCCGGCGGCGCAGGGGTGTCCAGCATCACCGTGCCGATGCCGCACAGGCTCACGGGCTTGCGCTCGCGCGGCCCGGCGGCGTGTGGTGACAGCACCCACCGTGGTGGCTCACCCGCCACCCCGCTGCTGGCCGCTGGCGCCAGGGCCGGGGGGTCGGCCGCTGCCATGGTCTTGGCCGGCGGGCTGGCGCCCGCGCGTGCCGGGCGCGCCCGCGGTGGGGGTGGAGGTCGACGGCGACGCAGGCATGGTGCGCATGATGCCCCGAGCCGCTGGCCCGACGGCACACGGCACAATGGTGGGCCATGCTCCGCAGTCCGAGGTTCCGCCAGGGCGTCGTCGCCACCACCGTTGCCGCATGGCTGTGCCTGCTGCAGAGCGGCTGCGCCTCGCACTCGTCGACCATCGTGCCCAAGCCCACCGATCCCGCGGCCTATGCGGGCTGGCGCTGCGACCGCCTGTTCGACGAGACCGATGCCGTGCAGCAGCGCGCGGCCGATGTGGCCTACGCGGTCGATTCGCGCGCCGGCAACAACATGATCGCGCTGGGTCTGGGCGTGATGGTGTTCTGGCCCGCGCTGCTGGCCATGCGGCCCGATGGCGAGGAGGCGCAGCAACTGGCCGAGCTCAAGGGCCGTTTCGAGGCGCTGCGCAGCGCCGCTGCCGCGCAGGGCTGCGGCAGCGCGCCGGCGGGCATGGCCGCGCACCGGGTGCAATCGCTGCCGGTGGCCATGGGCGAGCGCCTGGTCTACGAAGAGCGCAGCGGCCACCAGAGCGTGCCGCACCTGCTGGGGCTGCAGGTTTCGGGCCTGCGGCGTGACCGCATCGAGTTCCGGGTCGAGCTCGAGGGCCGTGCCACCGGTCAGCTCTGGCAGCAGGACCTGGTGGGCAACACGCTGGGCGAGGGCGCTGCGCCGCTGATCGGCTGGCGCCGCCTGTTGCGCAGCGATCTGGTGCTGGGCCAGGTGCTGTCTGGCGATCTGGCCGCGGCAGGCGAAGCGGTGGCCCGCGCCAGGGTGCGCGGCCAGGTGGTGGCCACCGGCCCGCAAACGATTGGCGGGCGCAATTTCGACGTGGCGGTGATCGAGCTGTTCGGCGAGGCGCCGCCGCCGCAGCCGGCGCTGTCGGAATCGGCCAGCCCGGCGCGGCTGGATGGCGTGATGGCCGTCGACCGCGCCAGCGGCATGCTGCTGCGCCTGGAACTGCGCAGCGCCAACCCCGATTTCGCGCTGCGCCGGCGCCTGCTGCGCGTCGAGCCGGCCACGCCCTGAGCGGCGGCGGCCAGGCCTTCACCCTACTTTACAAAGCGGGTGTGCCCGCGATACCGGCGGCGCGCAGGATCTCGACACTGCACAGTGACTGAGGTGAAGACGATGAGCATCCGCAACACGCTGATCCCGACCAAGCGGCACCGCCTGAGCCGGCCGGTGGCGCTGCTGGCCCTGCTGGCCGCAGCGGCCGGCACGGCGCTGGCCCAGCCGGCCGATGGCCCCGCCTGCCCCGATGCGCGCCATGCCGGCATGCACCGCATGGGCCCCGGCGCGTGCCACGCGATGGCCGCCATGCCCGGCGCGCCAGGCCTGCACGGCATGGGCCATGGCCACGGCCTGCTGCCCGAGCGCGAGCTCGACGCCGTGGGCGCCAGTGCCGAGCAGAAGAGCCGGCTGCGCGAGATCCAGCGCGCCGCGCGGGCTGATCTGCGCCAGCAGCACGAGAGCACGCGTGCGCTGCGCCAGCAGCTGCAGGAGCTGCTGGCGGCACCACAGGTTGATGCGGCCGCGGCCGAGGCGCTGCGGCGAAAGCTCAGCGCCCAGCACGATCAGGCCAGCCAGCGCATGCTGCAGGCCGCGCTGGACGCCGGCCAGGTGCTCAGCGCCGAACAGCGCCAGCAGCTGGCCGAGCGCCGCAAGCAGCACCAGGCGCTGATGCAGCGCCACCGCAAGGAGCGCGAGGCCCTGCAGGCGCCGAGCAGCTGAGCACCCGAGCCGCTGCGAACCTGTGGCATCCGATCCGCTCGGCGGCAACCCGAATCGCCTGGCCCGTCCTGCGATGCATCAGGGCTTCGCTCCGGCGCCGCGTGGCGCCGGGGCGCTTTTTCCATCCCCACTTGAAACCCGCTCCCCGTCCATGACCACCGCCCGGCTGCTGATGATCGATGACGATGCGCGCCTGTCCGCGATGGTGGGCGACTACCTGCGCGCCAACGGCTACGAGGTTGACACCGCCGGCTCGCTGGCCGCCGGCCGCGACCGCCTGCGCCAGATCGCCTACGACGCGCTGGTGCTCGACCTGATGCTGCCCGACGGCGACGGCCTGGACCTCACGCGCGAGCTGCGCGGCGATGCGCGCACGCGCCGCCTGCCGCTGCTGATGCTCACCGCCCGCGGCGAGCCGCTGGACCGTGTGCTGGGCCTGGAGCTGGGCGCCGACGACTACC
>CAYPDO010000605.1:0-3209 GCA_964409495.1 uncultured Bordetella sp. | reverse complement strand
ATGTGCTGGTGGCCGAAGACGGCTCGCTGGTGAAGGTGAACGCAGCGCCGCAGCCCGTGCTGGTGGTGCGCCACTGCGCCGCGCACGGCACGCCGTTTGACCTGCTGCGCGCCGCCTACCACCTGGGCAACCGCCATGTGGCGCTGGAACTGCAGCCCGACCACCTGAAGCTCGAACCCGACCATGTGCTGGCCGACATGCTGCGCCAGCAGCACCTGATCGTCAGCGAGGCGACCGAGGCCTTCGAGCCCGAGGGTGGCGCCTATGGTGCGGCCGGCCATGGCCACGCGCATGCGCATGACCACGGCCACGGCCATGCCCACGATCACGCGCCGGCCGCCAGCAAGCTGGCCGGCATTGCGGTGGCGGTGGAAGCGGCGCCGCATGTGCATGGCCCGGGCTGTGGCCATGACCACGCGCACGATCACGCGCACGATCACGGGCATGACCACGGTCACAAGCACCCGCACTAGACCCTGATCACGAGGTGCCCGTGGCCCTGCGCCAGCGCCCTGCGGCCCTGCCCGCCCCCGCCCTGCTGCAGCTGATGTGGCTGGCCTCGCCGGCGTTGCCGGTGGGTGGCTTCAGCTACTCCGAAGGCCTGGAGGCCGCGGTCGACCACGGCCATGTGACCGGCGAGGCCGACGCCCGCCGCTGGCTGCTGGATCAGCTGGTGCTGGTGCTGGGCCGCGCCGACGGCCCGCTGCTGGCCTCGGCCTGGCGCGCCTGGCGCGCCTGGCGGCGCCACGATGCCGCACGCATCAGCGCGTTGAACGACTGGTTCATCCGCACCCGTGAAAGCAGCGAGTTGCGCCAGCAGGCCGAGCAGATGGGCCGTTCGCTGACCGACTGGCTGCGCCAGCGCCGGCCCGACGACCCCCGCGTGGCCACGCTCGCCGCGCTGGCGCCGGCCCCCACCTGGCCGCTGGCCTTTGCGCTGGCGGCGACCGTCACCGGGGCGCCGCTGCGCGAGGCGCTGCTGGCCTTCGGCTTCGGCTGGAGCGAAAACATGGTGCAGGCCGCGATCAAGGCCGTGCCGCTGGGCCAGAGCGCCGGCCAGCGCCTGCTGTCGGCCCTGGCCGATGCGCTGCCGGCCACGGTGGATGCGGCCCTCGCCACCGCCGCACTCGGCGATTCCGGCCGCTTCGGCTTCACGCCGATGCTGGCCATCCTGTCGGCGCAGCACGAGGCGCAGTATTCGCGGCTGTTCCGCTCCTGAACCGCGCGGCAACAACTACACGCCAGCAACATCAGGCAAGCCGCCAGCAACCCGCGGCGCGCACAGTCATGCCTGCGCACCCCGGAGCCGTCCTCCCCCGGTGGTGGCGGGTTCTGCCTGGGCGTCCTCCCTCCTCCCTCCGTGTCTCTCGCAGAAACGCCCCGTCCGGGGTGCGCACCTTCTACCGCGGTGGCGGCACGATCGTTGCTGGTGCATGCGCACCAATCACAGGCACCGAACCATGACCGCACTGCACACCATCCCCCGCCGCACCAAGAAACTGCCACCGCTGCGCGTGGGCGTGGGCGGGCCGGTGGGCTCGGGCAAGACCACCCTGGTGGAGATGCTGTGCAAGACGATGCGCACCCGGTGGGACCTGGTGGTCGTCACCAACGACATCTACACCAAGGAAGACCAGCGCCTGCTCACCGTGGCCGGCGCGCTGGAGCCCGAGCGCATCATGGGCGTGGAGACCGGCGGCTGCCCGCACACCGCGATCCGTGAAGACGCGTCAATCAACCTCGAGGCGGTCGACCGCATGCTGGCCAAGTTTCCCGATGCCGACATCGTGTTCATCGAGAGCGGCGGCGACAACCTGGCCGCCACCTTCAGCCCCGAACTCAGCGACCTGACGATCTATGTCATCGACGTGGCCGCCGGCGAGAAGATCCCGCGAAAGGGCGGCCCCGGCATCACCAAGAGCGACCTGTTCGTGATCAACAAGACCGACCTGGCGCCCTTCGTCGGCGCCGACTTGTCGGTGATGGAGGCCGACACGAAGCGCATGCGGCCCAACAAGCCCTATGTGATGAGCAACCTGCGCACCCAAGCCGGCCTGGCCGAGGTGGTGGCCTTCATCGAGCGCAAGGGCCTGCTCACCGCTTGAAGTGCTGCACCGCGCGCTGCAGGCGCAGGGCCTGCAGCGCCAGCGTCTGGCCGCCAAGGTGTTTGCCAAGCGTGAACACACCAAGCACACGCACTTGCGCCAGCGCAAGTGGCTTTACACAACCGCGCTGCGGCCACACCGAAGGGCCACGCGGTGCCGTGAACATTGTCTCCAGCAAGCGCCGCCGGCAGGCCAGGCTGGCCCGGCGGGCGCATCGGAACCTGACCGACTGGAGGATTTGCGATGACAGTTTCCCGTGAATGGGCCACCCCGCTGACGATGGGCGCCTTCGGCCTGCTGGCCGTGACCGGCGTGCTGATGTTCTTCCACCTTGACACCGGCCTGAACAAGCAGGCCCACGAGTGGCTGGGCTGGGTTCTGCTGATCGGTGTGAGCCTGCATGTGGCCGCCAATCTGTTGGCGTTCAAGCGCTACCTGACGCAGCGGCGTGCGCAGGGGGTGGTGGGCGTGTTCGCGCTGGTGCTGGGCCTGTCCTTCCTGCCGCTGGGTGGCGGCAGCGGCAAGCCGCCCTTCGTCGCGCCGGTGCAGGCGCTGGCCGGCGCCCCGCTGACGGTCATCGCCGCCGCCGCGAAGATCACGCCGGCCCAGGCGCGCGAGCGTCTGGTGGCTGCCGGGCTGGCGGTGCCCGAGGGCGATGGCCCGGTGCCGGCCCTGGCCAGCGCCGGCCTGGGCCAGCAGATGCGCCTGCTCAACGCGGTGCTCGGCACGACCGGCGAATGAGCCACCGCCGCCGCGCCACCGGCGGCTGCCCCGGACGGCACGGGTAACATGCGCGCCGCCATGTCCCAGCCCAGCCCTGCCCCCGCCGCCGCGCACGAGTTCGCGCCCGGCCTGTTCGTCCGCGGCCTGACCCCGCCGCTGCGCCTGGCCGATTACCGGCTGGTGGCCTTCGACATGGATTCCACGCTGATCAACATCGAGTGCGTGGACGAGATCGCCGCCGCCGCCGGCCGGCGTGACGAGGTGGCCGAAATCACCGAAGCCGCGATGCGCGGCGAGATCACCGACTACAAGGACAGCCTGCGCCGCCGCGTGGCCCTGCTGGCCGGCGTGCCGGTGGCCGCGCTGCAGCAGGTGGTGGAT
>CAYPDO010000604.1:0-3216 GCA_964409495.1 uncultured Bordetella sp. | reverse complement strand
CGCGGCGTTCAGACGCAGCAGAGTGCTCTTGCCTCAGCCCGAAGGGCCTACGAAGACCACGAACTCGCCGCGCTCGATGCTGAGTTCGACGCACTTGATGGTGTGCACCGGGCCGAAGCGCTTGTGAATGCCCTGGAGTTGCAGGAATGCCATGACAACAGCTCCTCAGAATTCTTGTTAACAGGCGGTTGAACCGCCACAGACGAACCAAGCAGTCGCCGCGGAACCGGCTTTGCCGGGCCGCTGGCGGCGCCCCCTTGAGGGGGAGGCGCCGAAGGCGCTTCGGGGGTGGGTCATTTCACTGCGCCGAAGGTGAGGCCCTGGACGAGCTGCTTCTGGCTGAACCAGCCGAACACCACGATGGGCGCGATGGCCAGCAGCGAGGCCGCCGACAGCTTGGCCCAGAACAGGCCCTCGGGGCTGGAATAGCTGGCGATCAGCGCTGCCAGCGTGCCGGCGTTGGCGCCCGAGAGGTTCAGGCTCCAGAAGGCCTCGTTCCAGCTCAGCACCAGGCACAGCAGGCCGGTGGAGGCCAGGCCGCCCATGCCAAGCGGCACCAGCACATGGCGGAACTCGCCCCACAGGCCGGCGCCGTCCATGCGCGCGGCTTCCAGGATCTCGTGCGGGATCTCCTTGAAGTGCGAGTACAGCATCCACACCATGATCGGCAGGTTGCTCAGCGCGAACACGATGGTCAGGCCCAGCAGGCTGTCGAGCAGGTGGGTCTTCTGCGCCATCACGTACACCGGCACCAGCGCGCCCACCGCGGGCATGAACTTGGTGGACAGCATCCACATCAGCACGTCCTTGGTGCGCCGGGTGGGAAAGAAGGCCATCGCATAGGCAGCCGGCGCGGCCAGCAGCAGGCCCAGCAGCGTGGAGCCCACGCTGGTGATCAGCGAGTTGCGGGCGAACTGCAGGTAGTCGCTGCGTTCCTGCACCTCATGAAAGGCCTCGAGCGTGGGCGTGAACCACCACAGCGTGGGCACCTCGATGGCCTGCAGCTCGGTCTTGAAGGCCGTGACGAACAGGAAGACCAACGGAAACACGTACAGCAGCGACAGCACCCAGGCCACCACGGTGCGCAGGGCCTGCAGCCAGTTGAACGGGACAGGACGGGTGGACATGGCGGAACTCACTTGTCGAGGCTCTTGCCGATCAGGCGCACCAGGAAGATGGCCACGATGTTGGCCAGCAGCACGGCAAACATGGCCCCGGCACTGGCCACGCCGGCATCGAAGTTCAGCAGCGCCTGCTTGAAGATCAGAAAGGCCACGTTGGTGCTGGCATCGCCCGGGCCGCCGCCGGTGGTGGTGAAGATCTCGGCGAACACCGAGAGCAGGAAGATCATCTCGATCATCACCACCACGGCCACCGGCCGGGCCAGGTGCGGCAGCACCAGGTAGCGCAGCTGGGCGAACCAGCGGGCGCCGTCCATGCGCGCGGCCTCCATCTGCTCGCGGTCCAGGCTTTGCAGCGCGGTGATGAAGATCAGGCAGGCAAAGGGCAGCCATTGCCAAGACACCATGATGATCACGGCCAGCATCGGCCAGTCGGCCATGAAGTCGACCGGCGTGGCGCCGAACCATTGCGCGATCTGGGCGAACACGCCGTAGATCGGGTTCATCATCATGTGCTTCCACATCAGCGCGTTCACCGTGGGCATCACGAAGAACGGGCTGATCAGCAGCATGCGCACGATGCCGCGGCCGGCGAAGGGTTCGTTGACCAGCAGGGCCAGGGCCACGCCGCCCACCACGCTGATGGCGATGACGCTGCCGATCAGCAGCAGCGTGTTCATCACCGCCGTGCCGAAGGACGGGTCGGTGACGAAGTAGGTGTAGTTCTCCAGCCCGATGAAACCGCTCTGCTCGGGCTGCATCAGGTTGTAGCGGATGGTGCTGAAGTACAGCGTCATCACCAGCGGCACGATCATCCACAGGAAGAGCGTGACCACGGCGGGCGCCTGCAGCAGGCGCGGGATCAGGCGAGGCGCGGCTTGGGTGGCGGGGAGTGACATCGAACGATCCGCTTGAAAGGCGCGAGCCCTGCGACGCGCTGCGTCGCGGGCGAGAAGGAAGCGTTCAGCCAGCGTAGCGAGCGAGCCGAGGTGGGTGCGCAGCATCGCAGCCGTACACCCGTACGGCGAGAAGCTCCGCGCCCAGATCGGCTCGCGCAGTAGCCGGATGAATGCTTACTTGTAGTAGCCGGCCTTTTTCATCTCGCGCTCGGCGCTGGCCTGGCCCGCCTTCAGCGCGGCATCCACCGTGCTCTTGCCGGCCAGTGCCGCGCTCATCTGCTGGCCCACGGCCAGGCCGATGGCCTGGAACTCGGGGATGGCCGCGAACTGCACGCCCACGTACGGGCTCTTGGGCAGGGTGCTGTCGGTCGGGTTGGCGCTGTCGATGGCGGCCTTCTCGGCGGCGGCGAACTTCGCGGCCTTCAGGAACTCGGGCGACGCGTAGGTGCTCTTGCGCGTGCCGGTGGGCACGTTGGCCCAGCCATTGGTCTTGGCAACCAGCTGGATGTAGTCCTTGCTGGTGGCCCACTGCACGAACTTCTGCGCCTCGGCGGCCTTCTTCGAGCCGGCGGGGATGGCCAGGTTCCAGCTCCACAGCCAGTTGGCACCCTTGGGCGTGACCTTGGTCGGCGCGTTGGCAAAGGCCACCTTGTCGGCCACCTTGCTCTGCTTGGGGTCACTGATGAAGCTGGCGGCGATGGTGGCGTCGATCCACATGCCGCACTTGCCGGCGTTGTAGAGCGACAGGATCTCGTTGAAGCTGTTGCCGGCCGAGCCCGGGGGGCCGTAGTTCTTCAGCAGGTCCACGTAGAAGCTGATCGCGTCCTTCCAGGGCTTGCTGTCGACCTGCGGCTTCCACTGCATGTCGAACCACTGGCCCCCCTATGTGTTAAACACGGTGGTAAGGAAAGCCAAGTTTTAGCCCCAAACCCGCATTCCCCCCACGCACATGCCCAAAACCCCCGCCATGGGGTCATGGATCTTCTTGGCCAGGTCGGCCACCTCGTCCCAGGTGGGCTTGTCGGCCACCTTCACGCCGGCCTTGTCGGCCAGGTCCTTGCGGTACATCAGCATGCTGCTCTCGCCATAGAACGGCGCGGCAAACAGCTTGCCGTCCACGCTCAGGCCGTTGCGCATGGCGGGCAGCAGGTCGTCCGCATCGTAGGCGGCGTCGGTCTTCAGCTCCTGCAGCCAGC
>CAYPDO010000603.1:0-3217 GCA_964409495.1 uncultured Bordetella sp. | reverse complement strand
GGTTGGCCTTGACCACCATGGCCATGGCGTTCCAGCGCATGTAGGCGCGCAGGCGCTCCTCGATCTCGATGTTGCCGGGGCAGCGCTCTTCCTGGTCGGGCTCGATGGTGTTCACGTAGCCGGTGTTGGCCGAGAACGGCATGTCGGCACCGTGCTGGCGTGCTTCTTCGAGCAGCTGTTCCAGCAGGTAGTGGGCGCGGTCGGGGCCTTCGGCGTTGATCACCGCCGTCAGCGCATCCAGCCACTCACGGGTTTCCTGGGCGTCGGTGTCGATGGCGGCGGCGGCGGCGGCGGGGCCGGTGGCCAGGTTCTTGTCGGGCTGGGCGGACATCGCTTTGTCTCCTGTGTGCGGGGGTGTCGGCGCGAACGGCGCGCAGTTTGGCACAAGTCCGCCAGTTTTCCAAATGGCGCGAACTGGTTTTGTATCGTGAAATTTTAAGGACGATGCAAGCTTGGTCGCGCACGCCGCGGCGCATGGGCGCAGGCAAGCCCGCGCGGCCGGCGGGCGCCGGGATAATCTGGCGCATGTCTGTTCCCCCGCAAGCCTCCGGCACCACCGGCCTGGGCCCGCGCGCCGGCCGCCAGCTGGGCCGCTGGTGGCGCCGCCAGTCGCCCGCCCGGCAGGACCGCCTGGCCACACTGGCGCCGCTGGCCTCGGTGCTGCTGTTCCTGGCGGCCATCATTTCGGCCTTCTGGTACCTGCGCAACGAGGAGATCGAGCGCGAGACCGAAGCGGTCAAGCGCGATGCCGAGATCGCCCAGCAGCAGATCCGCCTGCGCCTGATCGAAGACCAGGAGCAGCTGGTGCGCCTGGCGCGCGAGTTCGCCACGCGCGAGCTCGACCCGGCGGAATTCAGCCAGCAGGCCGGCGGCCTGAGCAGCGACCGGCCCGAGATCACCCGCCTGGCCTGGCTGGGCGCCGACCAGCGCCCGCGCGCGCGCTACGAAGTGGCCGGCGAGCGCGACGACGGCGCGCCGCGCACCGGCGCCCGCCCGCCCGGCGCCGAGCTGCGCGACGCATCGCGCAGCGAGAGCGACTGGGCCTTCATCGCCGCGCGCGACCTGCGCCAGCCGATGTATTCGCGCCCGTTCAAGGACAGCAACGGCACCCTGGTGTTCCAGGTGCATGTGCCGATGCTGGCGCGCGGCCACTTTGCCGGCGCGCTGGTGGCCGACTACGCCATCGACGTGCTGATGCGCCACTTCGTGCCCAGCGAGGTGACGCGCCGGCACTCGGTGGCCGTGATCGACGAGCACCAGACCGTGCTGGCCAGCACCGTGACGCCGATGCCCGGCCGCGCGCAGCAGCGTGCGTCCATCGTGCACGAGGTGCCGCTGGCGCCGGCCGCCAACGGCCTGCTGCTGCGCGCCACCGGCTACCGCACCTCGGTGGGCCTGATCGGCAATGCGCTGTTCTGGCTGGTGGTGGCGCTGTCCATCCTCACCGTGTGGATGCTGCTGGGCACCTGGCGCCACATGCGCCGCCGCGGCCAGATCCAGGACGCGCTGGTGCAGGAGACCAACTTCCGCCGCGCGATGGAGAACTCCATGCTCACCGGCATGCGCGCCATCGACCGCGAGGGCCGCGTCACCTACGTCAACCCGGCCTTCTGCGCGATGACCGGCTTCACCGAAGCCGAGCTGATCGGCCGCTTGCCGCCCTACCCCTACTGGCCGCACGACCGCATCGACGAGAACCACCGCCTGCTGCAGCAGGAGCTGCAGGGCCGCAGCCCCAGCGGCGGAATCGAGGTGAAGGTGATGCGCAAGGACGGCGGGGTCTTCGACGCACGCATGTACGTGAGCCCGCTCATCGACCCCAAGGGCCAGCAGACCGGCTGGATGACCAGCATGACCAACATCACCGAGGCCAAGCGCATCCGCGACCAGCTCTCGGCCAGCCACGAGCGCGTCACCACCGTGCTCGAGGGCCTGGAGGCGGCGGTGTCGGTGCTCAGCGTGCAGCAGGGCGAGCTGCTGTTCGCCAACCGCAGCTACCGGCTGTGGTTCGGTGCCGATGCACGCGGCCATGGCCTGCTGGCCAGCGGCTCGGCGGCCAACCCGCCGCAAGCCGAGCTGGAAGACGTGGACGGCTACAGCGGCCTGCCGGCGCAAGAACTGGCCGGCCTGGGCACCGACCCGCGCGAGGTGTACGCGCCGGCGCTGGACAAGTGGTTCGACGTGCGCAGCCGCTACCTGCAATGGACCGATGGCCGCCTGGCGCAGATGCTGATCGCGACCGACGTCACCGCCCGCCGCCGTGCCGAGGAACTGGCCGCCCAGCAGGCCGAGAAGGCCCAGGTGTCGAGCCGGCTGATCACCATGGGCGAGATGGCCAGCAGCGTGGCGCATGAGCTGAACCAGCCGCTCACCGCCATCACCA
This sequence comes from uncultured Bordetella sp., assembly GCA_964409495.1. Taxonomy (GTDB): domain Bacteria; phylum Pseudomonadota; class Gammaproteobacteria; order Burkholderiales; family Burkholderiaceae_C; genus Pseudaquabacterium. The sequence continues at coordinate 834 of CAYPDO010000603.1, read as the reverse complement.
ACTACTGCAACGGCATGGTCTCGCGCGTGAAGGCCGAGTCCATCAACCAGGACGACCTGATCGCCGCGCTGCAGAAGACCGCACGCCAGGCCGAACGCGCCGGCCAGATCATCCACCGCATCCGCGCCTTCGTGAAGAAGAGCGAGCCGCAGCGCGTGCCTGCGCATGCCAAGGACATCGTGGAAGACGCGGTCGAGCTGGCCTCGATCGAGATGCGCCGGCGCAATGTTCAGATCCACCATTACGTGGCGCAGCGCCTGCCGGTGCTCAAGTGCGATCCGATCCTGATCGAGCAGGTGCTGCTGAACCTGCTGAAGAACGCCGCCGAAGCCATCGACACCGCCAAGATGCCCGGCGCGCGCCGCCACATCGAGCTGCGCGTGGTGCCGCGCCACACGGCCGACGAAGGCGGCGTGATCGAGTTCGCCGTCACCGACATGGGCCCCGGCCTGCCCGAGGAAGTGATCGCGCGGCTCTACGAAGCCTTCTTCTCCACCAAGGCCGAAGGCCTGGGCATCGGCCTGAGCCTGTGCCGCTCGATCATCGAGTCGCACCGCGGCCGGATCAAGGCGCAGAACCTCTACAATGGCTCGAACGTGTCAGGGTGCAGGTTTGCCTTCACCCTGCCCGTCGAAACCACCGCGCGGCTCGAGGAGACAACGCTCCCGCCATCCCCCGATGGCGCGGCACCCGACGCCGGTTCCAGCACTGCTGCCAAGACATCCCCATGAGCCTGATTCCCAATTAGGGCACCGTCTATGTCGTCGACGACGACGAGGCCGTGCGCGACTCGCTGCAATGGTTGCTCGAGGGCAAGGACTACCGCGTCAAGTG
>CAYPDO010000602.1:0-3219 GCA_964409495.1 uncultured Bordetella sp. | reverse complement strand
GTCGTTGCGCTCCTCGCCGTACCGGTGTACGGCTGCGGGGCGCGCCTAGCCGGACGACCGACTGCTTGCTCCTTGCACCACTCACCCACCTCCTTGAATTTCGAAAGCGAGTCCAACCATGGCAACCATTCACGTCGACGTGGTCAGCGCTGAAGAAAGCATCTTCAGCGGCGAGGCCAAGTTCGTCGCGCTGCCGGGCGAGAACGGCGAGCTGGGCATCCTGCCCCGCCACACGCCGCTGATCACGCGCATCAAGCCGGGCGCCGTGCGCATCGAGCGTGCCGACAACGGCCAGGAAGAGTTCGTCTTCGTGGCTGGTGGCATCCTCGAGGTGCAGCCGCACTGTGTCACGGTGCTGGCCGATACCGCCATCCGTGGCCATGACCTCGACGAGGCCAAGGCCACCGAGGCGAAGAAGAAGGCCGAAGAGGCGATCAAGAACGCCAAGAGCGACATCGACCTGGCCCGCGCGCAGAGCGAGTTCGCGATGATGGCCGCCCAGATCGCCGCCATCGCCAAGCTGCGCAAGAAGTGATCGCAACGGCCTGAAAAAGGCCTCAGGCGCAGCGCCGCCGCCGCCAGAAAGACCCGCCGGGTGTGTACCCTGCGGGTCTTCGTCATTTCAGGGGTGCGCGATGGGCGACAAGAAGGCTGGCAAGGCTGCCAGGAACGGCAAGGGTGCATCGCCGGCCCAGGACACCGGCGCGGCCGTGCGCCCAGCGCTGTCCAAGGCCGACTACCTTGAACAGCTTGAGCCGCTGCAACTGGCGCTCAACAACCTGGCGCGTTGGCTGGCCCATACCGGCCGGCGCCTGGTGGTGCTGTTCGAAGGCCGCGACACCGCCGGCAAGGGCGGCGTCATCGAGGCCATCGCCGAAACGCTGAACCCGCGCCAGTGCCATGTCGTGGCCCTGGGCACCCCGAGCGAGCGCGAGAAGTCGCAGTGGTACTTCCAGCGCTACGTGCCGCACCTGCCGGCGGCTGGCGAGATGCTGCTGCTGGACCGCAGCTGGTACAACCGCGCCGGTGTCGAGCGGGTGATGGGTTTTTGCACCGAGGCCCAGGCTCAGGCCTTTCTGCAGCAGGCGCCGGTGTTCGAGCGCATGCTGGTCGACGATGGCGTGCTGCTGTTGAAGTACTGGCTCACCGTGGACCAGGCCGAGCAGGAGCAACGCATTGCCGAGCGGCGTGACGATCCGCTCAAGCGCTGGAAGCTCTCGCCCATCGACCTGAAGGCACGCAGCCACTATGCCGCCTACGGCCGCATGCGTGACGAGATGCTGGCCGCCACGCACACCGAGTTCGCGCCGTGGACGCTGGTGGATTTCAATGACCAGCGTCGCGGCCGCCTGGCGCTGATCCGCCACCTGCTGGCGCAGGTGCCCGACACGCATGTGCCGCCGCAGCCGCTGAAGCTGCCCAAGCTGGGCCATGCGCCGCTGGTGGAGGCCTTTGGCACGCCGCTGCGGCCGATCTAGCGCTGCCTCCGCGCCGCCGCCGCCCCGGGGCGCCGGGCTTCACTGCACCAGCGGGCGGTCGGGCAGTTCGTTGGGGTTGCGCTGGCCCTCGGCCAGTGCGAAGTGCCGGCGCAGCAGCGCGTCGAGCTGGTCGATGGTGCGCAGCAGCCCCTGCTCGAACTGCCCGGCGCGAAAGGCCTCGCGCATCGGGCCCAGCAGGGCCTCGAACTCCGCCGGCGGCACCAGGCGTGCCAGGCCACGGTCGGCCACGATCTCGATGGCATGCTCGGCCAGCAGCAGGTAGACCAGCACGCCGTTGTTGTGCTCGGTGTCCCACACGCGCAGCTTGCCGAACAGCATCACCGCGCGCTGGCGCGGCGACAGGCGTTTCCACAGGTAGGACAAGGGCAGGCCGGCCTCGACCACCACGCGGATCTCGCCGCTGTGGCCGCGTTCGCTGGCGGCCACGCGCGCCTCGATGCGCGCCAGCGCCTGGGCCGGCACGGCGCGGCGCACGTCGGCCTCGTCCCACCAGCGGTGGCGCAGCAGGCGCAGGATGCGGTTCATGGCTGCATGCTCTTTCCCGTTCACCAGTCGCCCGACGCGCCGCCGCCGCCGAAGTCGCCGCCGCCGCCCGAGCTGAAGCCGCCGCCACCACCGCCGCCGCCCCAGCTGCCGCCGCCACCGCCGCCCCAGATGATGGGCGGGCCGCCGGCGCCGCCGCGGCCACCGGGCCCGCGCCGGCCGCCGCTGCCCAGCCCGATCACGCCCACCAGCACCAGTGCGGCCACGCCGGCGCCTATGCCCAGCAGCGTGCTGGCGGTCAGCCACCAGGCCAGCGTGCCAGCGCCGCCGGCGGTGGCCAGGGTGCCCAGCTTGCGGCCCAGCATGGCGCACAGCACGCTGCCCACCAGGGGCACCACGACAAAGAAGAACAGGCCCAGCTGTTCCAGGTCGAAGCCACCGTCACCGCCGCTGCTGCCGCGCGATGATCCCTTGGTGGCGGCCTCGGGCGCCGGCAGCGGCTCGCCCTGGATGCGGGCGATCAGCGCGTCCACGCCGGCCGACAGCCCGCCGGCATAGTCGCCCTGCTTGAATTTCGGCGCGATCTGGCGGTCGATGATCTGCCGCGCGGCCAGGTCGGGCACGGCGCCCTCCAGCGCCTTGGCCACCTCGATGCGCACGCGTCGGTCGTCGCGCGCCACCACCACCAGCACACCGTCGCCCACGTTGCGGCGGCCGATCTTCCAGGTGTCGGCCACGCGCTGGGCATAGGCCGTGATGTCCTCGGGCGCGGTGCGTGCCACCAGCAGCAGCACGATCTGCGGGCCCGAGCGGGCTTCGAACTCGGCCAGCCGCGCGTCGAGCGCGCTGCGCTCGGTGGCCGGCAGCAGGTCCACCAGATCGACCACGCGGCCGCTCAGCGGCGGCACCGGTTGCACATCCTGCGCCAGCGCCGGCCAGGGCAGGGCCAGCACGCACAGCGCCAGCGCCAGCCACCGCAGCCAGGCCGGCAGGCGCGCGGCCACCGCCGGCATCAGGCGCCCGTGCGCGGGTGGATGGCCCGCTGGCTCACTTGCTGGCCGGCTTGTCGAAGCTCACCGCCGGCGGCGCGCTGATCGCGGCCTCATTGGTCACCGTGAAGCCCGGCTTGGGCTTGTAGCTGAACACCATGGCCGTCAGGTTGGTGGGAAAACTGCGCGCCAGCACGTTGTAGGCCTGCACGTCCTTGATGTAGCGGTTGCGCGCCACGGTGATGCGG
>CAYPDO010000601.1:0-3221 GCA_964409495.1 uncultured Bordetella sp. | reverse complement strand
CGATCTGGCCGAGATGGCGCGCCGCCGCGACGACGTGCTGTCCAAGGGCCTGCCCTGGCTGGTGGCCGAACGTGCCGGCGAGGTGCTGGGCTATGCCTATGCCAACCACTTCCGCCCGCGCAAGGCCTACCGCTTCTGCCTGGAGGATTCGATCTACCTGGCGCCGGCGGCGCGTGGCCAGGGCCTGGGCCGGCTGCTGCTGACCGAGCTGGTGGGCCGCTGCGAGGCGGCCGGCGCGCGGCAGATGCTGGCGGTGATCGGCGATTCGGCCAATGCCGGCTCGATCGGCGTGCACGCTGCGCTGGGCTTCGCCCACACCGGCGTGCTGAAGGCCTCGGGCTGGAAGTTCGGCCGCTGGCTCGACGTGGTCTTGATGCAGCGCAGCCTGGGCAGCGGCGACAGCACGCCGGCCGAGCCCTGACGCGGGCCGCCTGGCACGTGCCAGGCGCCACAATGCCGCGACGATGCCCGCTGCCGCCCCCACCCTGCCGCCCCGCCACCGGCCCGCCGCCCGATCCAAGACCCTGGCCACCTGGCTGGCGCTGCTGGGCGGCGGCTTCGGCCTGCACCGCTTCTACCTGCACGGCCTGCGCGACGCGCTCGGCTGGCTGATGCCCTGGCCCACGCTGGCCGGACTGGCCGGCGTGATCCGCATGCGCAACCTGGGCCAGGACGACCATGCCGCCTGGCTGCTGATCCCGCTGCTGGGCCTGATGCTCAGCCAGGCCATGCTCACGGCCATCGTCTACGGGCTGACGCCCGACGAGAAGTGGGCCGCACGCCATGGCGCCGACGGCCCGGTGCGCCGCACCACCTGGGGCCCGGTGCTGGGCGCCATCACCGCGCTGCTGCTGGGTGGCGGCGTGCTGATGGGCACGCTGGCCTTCGGTGGCCAGAAGTTCTTCGAGTACCAGATGCTGCAGCAGCCACAGCCACAGGCCGCCGGCACGGTCGCGCCACCGGCCGCGGCCGACGCCAGCCCGCGCTGAGCGGCAGCGCGGCCCGCCCTTCCCGCCACCCTGGCGGCCTTGGAGTCCAGCCCATGCAGATCCAGTTCCTCGGTGCGGCCGACACGGTCACCGGCTCCAGGCATCTGGTGACGATCGGCGGGCAGCGCATCTTGCTTGACTGCGGCATGTTCCAGGGCTTCAAGCTGTTCCGCGAGCGCAACTGGCAGCCGCTGCCGGTGCCGCCGCAAGAGATCGACGCCGTGGTGCTGAGCCACGCCCACCTGGACCATTGCGGCTGGCTGCCGCGCCTGGTGGCCAGCGGCTGGCGCGGCACGGTGCACGCCAGCGCCGCCACGCGTGATCTGGTGGAGGTGATGCTGCTCGATGCTGCCCACCTGCAGGAAGAGGATGCCCGCCGCGCCAACCGCTACGGCTACAGCCGGCATGCCACCGCGCTGCCGCTCTACACGCGCAAGGATGCGCAGCGGGCCATTGCCAAGATCGCGCCGCAGCGCAGCGACCGGCCGTTTCGCATCGGCGATGTGCAGGTCGGCCTGGTGCCCAGCGGCCACCTGCTGGGTGCCTGCGCCATCACGCTGACCCACGGCGGGCGCACGCTGGCCTTCAGCGGCGACCTGGGCCGCAGCCGCGATCTGCTGATGCCGCCGCCGCAGGCGCTGCCGAACATGGCCTCGGGTGGTGATGTGCTGCTGGTCGAATCCACCTACGGCAACCGCCGCCACCCGCCCGAAGACGCCCCGGCGGTGCTGGCGCGCATCGTCCGCGACACCATCGCGCGCGGCGGCTCGGTGCTGCTGCCGGCCTTTGCCGTGGGCCGCGCCCAGGCCCTGCTGCTGGTGCTGCAGCGGCTGAAGGCGGCCGGCGAGATCCCGGCACGCCTGCCCATCGTGCTCGACAGCCCGATGGCCGCCCAGGCCACGGCGCTGTACCAGCACCACCAGCGGCTGCTGCGCGTGCCGGCGCGCGAGATCGCCACGCTGACCGACGGCGTGACCATCGTCAGCACGCCGACGCAAAGCCAGCGCGTGTGCGCCTCGCGCTACCCGGCGGTGATCATCTCGGCCAGTGGCATGGCCACCGGCGGGCGGGTACTGCACCACCTGAAGGCGCTGGCGCCCGATCCGCGCAACCACATCGTGTTTGCCGGCTTCCAGGTGGGCGGCAGCCGCGGCGCTCTGCTGCTGGGCGGCGCACGCGAGGTCAAGATCCACGGTGAATTCGTGCCGGTGCATGCGGCGGTCACCGGGCTGGAAGGCTTCTCGGGCCACGCAGATGCCGACGAACTGCTGGCCTGGCTGGGCCACCTGCCCATGGCGCCGGCACAGACCTTCGTGGTGCACGGCGAACCCGCCGCCGCCGACGCGCTGCGCCAGCGCATCCAGGCCGAGCTGGACTGGCGCGTGCGCGTGCCCCAGCACGGCGAGACGGTGAGCCTGTAGGCGCGGTGCCCGCCCCTGCCATGCCCGAAGCCGCCAGCATCCAGCCGCTGCTGCTGGGTCTCAGCGTGGCGCTGGGCGGCGGGCTGCTGATCGGCCTGGAGCGCGAGCGCCGCAAGGGCCACGGGCCGCAGCGCGGCGCCGCCGGCATCCGCAGCTTCACGCTGGTGGCGCTGGCCGGCGCACTGGCCCAGGGCCTGGGCCAGCCGGCGCTGGTGGCGGTGGGTGCCGTGGCGGTGCTGCTGCTGGCCGCGCTGGCCTATCTGCGCACGCTGCGGCCGGCTGGCGATGGCCACGCCCCCGACCCCGGCCTGACCACTGAGCTGGCGCTGGTGGTCACCTACCTGATCGGCGTACTGGCCATGGCCCGGCCGGCGGTGGGCGCCGGTGCGGCGGCGGTGGTGGCGGTGCTGCTGGCCGCGCGCGGCAGCCTGCACCGCTTTGCCACGCGCATGCTCAGCGAGGACGAACTGCACGACGGTCTGCTGCTGGCCGCCGTGGCCCTGGTGCTGGTGCCGCTGGTGCCGCAGCAGCCGCTGGCCTGGCTGGGCGGCATGGCGCCGCACCAGATCGCCGCGCTGGTACTGCTCATCCTGCTGCTGCAGGCGGCCGGTCATGTGGCCTTGCGGCTGATGGGCGCCGAGGCCGGCCTGGCGCTGTCGGGCCTGTTCTCGGGCTTTGTGTCGAGCACGGCCACGGTGGCCTCGATGGGCAGCCGCTTGCGCGCGCACCCGGCGCAGGCCGCCGCCTGCACGGCCGGCGCCATGCTGTCCACCGCGGCCACCTGGCTGCAGGCCATGGCCATGCTGATGGC
>CAYPDO010000600.1:0-3222 GCA_964409495.1 uncultured Bordetella sp. | reverse complement strand
CCCGCGCGTGATCGAGAACACCGTGCGCGAGAAGCTGCCCGAGGGCTTCCAGCGCGCCGAATTCCTGCTGACCAAGGGCGCCGTCGACCAGATCGTCGACCGCCGGCAATTGCGCCAGAGCATCGCCAGCATGCTGGCCATGCTGCAGCGCCAGAGCGCTGACGCGGTCGCCTGACCGGCTGTTCCTGCAGCCACGAAGTCGGGCCCTGCGGGGCCCGATCTGCTTTGAGAACCCATCAATGACCCTGCCCACGACCTTGCCGGATTGGCTGGCGCACTGCGCCGCGCTGCACCCGAAGACGATGGACCTGTCGCTCGAGCGCACTGCCGAGGTGGCGCGCCGGCTCGGCATCGTGTTCAGGGTGCCGCTGATCAGCGTGGCCGGCACCAATGGCAAGGGCAGCACCTGCGCGATGCTGGAATCGATCGCGCGCTGCGCCGGTTACCGCGTGGGCCTGTACCAGAAGCCCGAGCTGGTGCATTTCGAGGAGCGCTGCCGCATCGGCGGCCAGGCCGTGGCGGCCGACGATCTGGTGCCGCACTTTGCCGCGGTGGAGGCGGCGCGCGGCGATCTGCAGCTGACCCAGTTCGAGTTCAGCACACTGGCCATCGCGCGCCTGCTGTCGCTGGCCGAACTGGATCTGGTGATCCTGGAGGTGGGCCTGGGCGGGCGCTTCGATTCGGTCAACGCCTTCGATGCCGATGTGGCGGTGATCACCAGCATCGCGCTCGATCACACCGAATGGCTGGGCGATACGCGCGAGGCCATCGGTTTCGAGAAGGCCGGCATCATGCGCGCCGGCCGGCCGGTGGTGGTGGGCGACCCGGAGCCGCCGCAGAGCATCGTGGACCATGGGCAGGCGCTGGGCGCCGACCTGTGGCTGCACGGGCGCGACTTCAATCTCTCGGGCGACCGTCAGCAATGGGGCTGGAGCGGGCGCGGCCGGCGTTATGCCGGCCTGGCCTACCCCGCGCTGCGGGGGGCCAACCAGCTGCTCAATGCCGCCGCCGCGCTGGCGGCTTTCGAGGCGCTGCGCGAGCGCCTGCCGATCAATGCGCAGGCGGTGCGCCAGGGCCTGGCGCTGGTGGAGCTGCCCGGGCGCTTCCAGATCGTGCCGGGCGAGCCGGCCCTGGTGCTGGACGTGGCGCACAACCCGCAGGCCGTGGCCGCACTGGCGCTCAACCTCGACCAGATGGGCTTCTACCCGCGCACGCATGCGGTGTTCGGCGCCATGCGCGACAAGGACATCGCCACGCTGCTGGCGCGCATCGCACCCCTGGTGGATGTGTGGCATCTCACCGATCTGCCACTGCCGCGCGCGGCTTCCGCGGCAGAGCTGGCCCTTGCCGTGACGGCGGCCAGCGCCGGCCGAGCCGTGCCGGTGCACACGCATGCCGATCCGGCCCGAGCCCTGGCGGCAGCGGCGGCCGGCGCAGACCCGACTGATAGAATCATTGTCTTCGGCTCGTTCCACACCGTGGGTGGCGTGTTGAAGGACGGCCTGCCCCGTTTGGCGGCCCGGCACCTGGGCTGACCACATCGGTGGCGCGGGCCCGCGCTGCCGGCCCGACTGCCACACACGGGTGCATCGCCCGCCCTTCGGCGCAGCCCTCGCGATCCCCGCCCCGCATGGGTCTGCTCGACATCTTCAAGCGCAAGACTGAGGCTTCGCCCGACGAGGCGCCTGCCCCTGACGCCGTGGCCTCGGCGCGCCTGCGCGCCCGCCGCCGGCTGATCGGCGCCACCGTGCTGCTGGCCGCCGGCATCATCGGCTTTCCGCTGCTGTTCGAAACGCAGCCGCGGCCGATCCCGGTCGACGTGCCGATCGAGATCCCGCAGAAGGACAGGGCGCCTGCGCTGGTGCTGTCGCCGGCACCCGGTGCGTCCACCGTTGCCGTGGCGCCCACCGAGCCGCCGCAGGATCGCCCGGACCGGGTGGGCGACAAGCCGGCTGAAGTGATCACCGAACGCGCCAGCGAGCAGGGCCAGGAGGTGGCTCCCCGGGCTGGTGCCGCCGACATGCCCCCCGCCACGCCCGCCACCACGCCCGCAGCACCGTCACCGGCCGGCAGCGCCCGGCCGGGTATGGTTGCCAGTGCCGTGCGGGCCGCGGCCGCCGCGGCCAGCAAGCCGGCGTCGCGGCCAGCAGACAAGGCGCCCGAGAAGCTTGCCGAGAAAAACGCCGACAGGAACGCCGACAAGAACGCCGAAGGGCAGCGCGCCCAGGCGCTGCTCGACGGCAAGCCGGCCAGCGCCGCGGCTGCGGCTGCGGCACCGGCGGCCAGTGCCGCCGCGGCGCGCGTGGTGGTGCAGGTGGGCGCGTACACCGACGCCGCCAAGCTGCGCGAGGCACGCGCCAGGGTCGAGAAGCTGGGGATGAAGTCCTACACCCAGGTGGTCGATGGCGAGGGCGGGCCGCGCACCCGGGTGCGCGTGGGCCCGTTCGCCAGCAAGGCCGAGGCTGACAAGGCAGCCGCCAGGCTGCGCGCCGCTGGCCTGCCGGCGGCCCTGCTCACGCTGTGACGGCAGCGCATGGCGACGCTGGGCTGGATCGACTGGGCGCTGCTGGCGGTGCTGGGCGTGTCGGTGCTGGTGGGGCTGTGGCGCGGCCTGGTGTTCGAGCTGATGTCGCTGGTGGGCTGGCTGGTGGCCTATGTGGCCGCGCAGCTGTGGTCGGGCGCCGTGGCGCAGCATCTGCCCTTCGGCACGCCGGGCTCGGCGCTGCAGCAGGGGCTGGCCTTTGCCCTGACCTTTCTGGCCGCGCTGCTGGCCTGGGCGCTGCTGGCGCGCCTGGTGCGCCTGCTGATCCACGCCACGCCGCTGACGCTGATCGACCGCAGCCTGGGCGCCGGCTTCGGCCTGCTGCGCGGCGGCGTGCTGCTGCTGGCCCTGGCCACCGTGGTGGCGCTGACGCCCGCGGTGCGCTCGCCGGCCTGGCAGGCCTCGTTGGGCGCCGCCTGGCTGGGCGTGCTGCTGCAGGGCCTGCGTCCGGTATTGCCCGAGGCCGTGGCCCGGCACCTGCCCGCAGCCGGCGCTGACCTGCCCCGACAGCGCACCGATTGACCCTCCGCTTGCGCCTGCGCCCGGCGGCCCCCACATTCCGTTCTTCGACTCTCAGGACCCATCCACCATGTGCGGCATCGTCGGCGTCATCTCGCGCTCGCCCGTCAACCAGCTGATCTACGACGCGCTGCTGCTGCTGCAGCACCGCGGCCAGGACG
>CAYPDO010000599.1:0-3223 GCA_964409495.1 uncultured Bordetella sp. | reverse complement strand
AGCGGCATGCCGTGGGTGAGGTGGCCGCCTTCAGCCAGGCTCAGGCCCATGATGGTGTCGCCGGGCTGCAGCAGGCCAAAGAACACCGCCTGGTTGGCCTGGCTGCCGCTGTTGGGCTGCACATTGGCGAAATCGGCACCGAAGAGCTGCTTGGCGCGCTCGATGGCCAGTTGCTCGACCACGTCCACATGCTCGCAGCCACCGTAATAGCGCTTGCCGGGGTAGCCTTCAGCGTACTTGTTGGTGAGTTGCGAGCCCTGGGCCTGCATCACGGCCGGCGAGGTGTAGTTCTCGCTGGCGATCAGCTCGATGTGGTCTTCCTGGCGCTGGTTCTCGGCCTGGATGGCGGCCCACAGCGCCGGATCGACGTTGGCGACGGTGGATTGGGAGCGGTCGAACATGGAGGGCATCCTCTTCAACGGTGCGGTGAAGACCCGCCACGACAGCCTCACGCAATGCCGAGGTGCAGCGGGTTGCCCAGGCGAACGGCTGACATCGCCACCCGACACGGTGCCCGTGCGGACGGCGGCTCGCGCTTCCCGGTGGTCAATCCACCTCGGGCCGAGGGGGCCCTGATCGCCAGTTGCGCGAGGCTTCTGATTCTAGCGGCTTCGCGTCGGGCTCAGCGCAGCAGCGCGACGCGCTCCTCGGTCGCGGCCGGGGCAGGCGGCGTCACGGGCTCGGCGGCCTTGACCGGCGTCCCCATCTCGCCTGCGCTGGCAGCCGGAGTGGCCGGCGCCGATGCCGTGCTGGGCAGCGGGGCGTTCACGGCGACTGATTTGCCTTCGGCCACCTTGCGCAGGTGGGTCTGCTCGGCCAGCACCTTGGCGGCATAGCCGCCATCGTCGGCCTGGTTGGCCGCGCCCACGTAGTAGCGCAGCCCGGCTTCCAGGCCACCGGCGCGCGCGATGCACTCCTTGAGCACCAGCACGCCCACGCGCAGATTGCTCACCGGATCGAAAGCGGCGCGAACGCCACCGAAGGCCTCGTACTTGTCGTCATGGATGCGGGTCATCACCTGCATCAGGCCCTGGGCGCCCACCGCGCTCTGCGCGAAAGGGTTGAAGTTCGACTCGATCGCCATCACCGCCAGGATCAGGGTTGGGTCCAGGCCCATGCGCTGGCCGACGTTCCAGGCTTCCTGCACCAGGCGGCTCACCGGCTCGGGGGCCACGCGGTAGCGGCGCGACAGCCAGCCGGCCACGGCCGCCTGCTGGCGCGGCAGCGCCTTGGGATCGGCCGCAGTGGCGCGCGCCACCGCATCGGGCTCGACCATGTCGGGCGCCACGGCGGCGGGCTCGCGCGCTTCCTGGCGGGCCAGCAGCCAGTCGAGCGCGTGGCGCTCCACGGCGTTGCGCATGTCGTCGCGGCTACCGGCGAACAAGGCCACGCCCAGCACCATCAGACCCAGCAGTGCCAGCGAGTTGTGGCTCACCTCCAGCAGGCCGGCGCCGACATCGCGCAGAAACACCTGGGCCGAGGCCAGGCAGGTGGAACCGGTGGCGCGCAGCTTCGCAATCGCTGTCATGGGCATCCTTTCTTCGGGCCGCCCGGTCCACGCAGTGCCCGCAGAGCGGGAAAGGGTGACAGGTGGGGGCCGATAATCGTCGGCTGGGCTGCCGATGCCACTTGGGGTGGCTGCAGACCTGGACGAGGCAGCGTTGCGCCCTGCTCGAGCCAAGGGCACGACGGGCGCGGGTAAACCCGGATCATCGGGCTTTGCGGCATTCTAGGAAGCCGCGAAATAACCAGTCAAGCATAAGACTTTCGTCTCTTATTCATTTCGAATTATGAAATACCGGGATCTGCGCGATTTCGCGGCCCAGCTGGAAGCCCAGGGCGAGTTGCGTCGCGTGACGGCACCGGTGTCGCCGACGCTGGAAATGACCGCGCTGGCCGATCGCGTGCTGCGGGCCGGCGGCCCGGCCTTGTGGTTCAGCCAGCCCACCGGCCACCGTGTGCCGGTTCTGGCCAACCTGTTCGGCACACCGCGCCGGGTGGCACTGGGCATGGGCGCAGCCGATGTTGCCGAACTGCGCGATATCGGCGTGCTGCTGTCGCGGCTGAAGGAGCCCGAGCCGCCGCAGGGCTTGAAGGACGCCGGCCGCTTTGTGCAGTTGGCCAAGGCGGTGTGGGACATGAAGCCCACGCGCCGCCGCGACGGCCCGTGCCGCGAGGTGGAGCAGCGGGAAGATGACATTGACCTGGGCCAGTGGCCGATCCAGACCTGCTGGCCGGGCGACGCGGCACCGCTCATCACCTGGGGGCTGGTGGTCACGCGCGGCCCGCAAGGCGTGGCGCGGCCGCGGCTGCGCCAGAACATCGGCATCTACCGGCAGCAGGTGATCGGCCCGCGCGAGGTGATCATGCGCTGGCTGGCGCACCGCGGCGGTGCGTTGGATTTCCGTGATTTCGCCCGTGCCAACCCGGGGCAGCCATTTCCGATCGCGGTGGCGCTGGGCGCCGACCCGGCCACCACGCTGGGCGCGGTGACGCCGGTGCCCGACAGCCTGAGTGAATACCAGTTTGCCGGCCTGCTGCGCGGCAGTGCCACTGAACTGGTGGACTGTGCGGTGGGCGAGGGCGAGCGCAAGCTGCAGGTGCCGGCCACGGCCGAGATCGTGCTGGAGGGCCACATTCCAACCGCCGATGCCGGCCATCAGGGTCGCAGCGCCCACGGCGTGCCAGTCAAGGAGATCGGCGGCTACCTGCATGCGCTGGAAGGGCCTTACGGTGACCACACCGGCTACTACAACGAGCAGGACTGGTTTCCGGTGTTCCGCATCGATCGGCTCACCCACCGGCGCGATCCGGTCTACCACAGCACCTACACCGGCAAGCCGCCCGACGAGCCCGCCGTGCTGGGCGTGGCGCTGAACGAAGTGTTCGTGCCCATCCTGCAGAAGCAGTTTCCCGAGATCGTCGACTTCTACCTGCCGCCCGAAGGTTGCAGCTACCGCATGGCGATCATCTCGATCCGCAAGGCCTACCCTGGCCACGCCAAGCGGCTGATGTTCGGGCTGTGGAGCTACCTGCGCCAGTTCATGTACACCAAGTTCATCGTGGTCACCGACGACGACGTCGACATCCGCGACTGGAAGGACGTGATGTGGGCCATCACCACCCGCATGGATCCGTCGCGCGACACCACGCTGGTGGATTCGACGCCGATCGACTACCTCGATTTCGCTTCTCCGGTCAGCGGCCTGGGCGGCAAGATGGG
>CAYPDO010000598.1:0-3235 GCA_964409495.1 uncultured Bordetella sp. | reverse complement strand
GCAGGCCGGCGCGCTGCAGCTCGATGTAGAAGCGGCCCGGAAACAGCTCAGCCAGTCGGCGCGCCTGGGTGCGCGCACGCTCCACATCGCCGGCCAGCAGGGCCATGCCCACGGCGCCCAGGTCGGCCCCTGACAGCGCGATCAGCCCGCCGCCCAGCTCGGCCAGCCAGTCCCACTTCACCCAGGCCTGGGCGCGCTGAGCATTGAGCACCCAGCTGCGGCCCAGCAGTTCGCTGAGGTTCAGGTAGCCCTGGCGGTTCTGCACCAGCAGCAGCAGGCGGCTGGGGTGCTTGTCGGTGCCTGCGTTTGAAGCGTCGGGCTCGACAAACACGTCGGCGCCGATGATCGGCTGCACACCCTTGCCGCGGCAGGCCTTGTAGAACTTGATCGCGCCGAACAGGTTGCTCAGATCGGTGATGGCCAGCGCCGGCTGGCCGTCGGCCTTGGCCAGCGCGGCAGCGTCATCGACGCGCAGTGTGCCGTCGACGACAGAAAACTCGGTGTGGGTGCGCAGGTGAACGAATGCCATCAGGCATTGTAGGAAGCCGGCGCCCGGGGGCTTTCTAGAATGCCGGCCATGGCCGCCATCCTGAACATCAGCAGCTACCGCTTCGTGCCGCTGGCCGATCTGCCCGCCCTGCGCGACGCGCTGCACCAGCGCGCACAGGCGCTGCAATTGCGCGGCACGGTGCTGCTGGCCGACGAAGGCATCAACCTGTTCCTGGCCGGCGCGGCCGCCAGCGTGAACGCCTGGCTGGATGCGCTGCGTGCCGATGGGCGCTTTGCCGGCCTGCAGGCCAAGGAAAGCTGGAGCGACACGCAGCCCTTCAAGCGCCTGAAGGTGAAGATCAAGCGCGAGATCATCCGCATGAACCACCCGGCCGTGCGCCCCGCGGCCGGCCGCGCGCCGGCTGTGGCGCCCGAGCTGCTGGCACGCTGGCTCGAGCAGGGCCATGACGACGCCGGCCGGCCGGTGCGCATGCTCGACACGCGCAATGCCTTCGAGGTGGACGATGGCGCCTTCGACAATGCCATCGACTGGCGCATCAGCAAGTTCAGCGAGTTTCCCGAGGCCCTGGCCGCGCACCGTGCCGAGCTGGAGGGCGCCACCATCGTCAGCTACTGCACCGGCGGCATCCGCTGCGAGAAGGCGGCCATCGTGATGCAGGCGATGGGCCTGACCCACAGCTACCAGCTGGAAGGCGGCATCCTGAAGTACTTCGAGGCCACCGGGGGGCGCGCGCCGGGCTGGCACGGCCGCTGTTTCGTGTTCGACGAGCGCCTGGGCCTGGATCCGGCGCTGCACCCCGCCGCGCAGCAAAACGGCCCGGTGCGGTGATGGGCAGCATGCTGCTGCGCCTGTTCGGCCTGCTGCTGATGCTCACGGCACTGGCGCTGCCGCTGACGCGCGAGCCCGACCGCGCCGTCGACACCCTGGTGGCGCGCTGGGCGCCGCAGCCCTCGCAGTTTCTCGACCTGGGCGGCCAGCTGGTGCACTACCGAGACGAAGGCCCGCGCCACGATGCCGAGCCGCTGCTGCTGCTGCATGGCACCTCGGCCAGCCTGCACACCTGGGACGGCTGGACCCGCGCACTGCGCGGCAGCCGCCGCGTGATCCGCCTCGACCTGCCGGCCTTCGGCCTGACCGGCCCCTTCGACGGCCCCTACGCCGGCCGGCCCTACACCGGCGAGCAGTACGCGCGCTTCGTGCTCGATGTGCTCGACCAGCTGCAGGTGCGGCGCGTGGTGGTGGCCGGCAACTCGCTGGGCGGTGAGGTGGCCTGGCGCCTGGCCGCGATGGCACCGCAGCGCGTGGCGCGGCTGATCCTGGTGGATGCGGCGGGCTACCAGCGCAATGTGGGCGAGATCCCGCTGGGCTGGCGCATCGCCCGGGTGCCGGTGCTGGGCCGCATTGGCGAGCACCTGCTGCCACGCGCGCTGGTGGCCCAGGGCCTGGGCATGGTGGTGGGCGATCCGTCGCGCATCACCGAAGCCATGGTCGACCGCTACTTCGAGCTCACGCTGCGCGAGGGCAACCGTGCCGCGCTGGTGGAACGCGCCCGCCAGTGGTCGCCCGACGAGGGCGTGACCCAGGTGCGCGGCGTGACCCAGCCCACGCTGGTGCTGTGGGGCGGCCGCGACCGGCTGATCCCGCCGGCCACGGCGCAGCGTTTTGCCGCCGACATCCCGGGCGCGCAGGTGCAGGTGTTCGCCGAGCTGGGCCACATCCCGCAGGAAGAAGACCCGGCGCGCACGGTGGCCGTGGTGCAGACCTTTCTGGCGAAGTAGCCCGCGCGCCGCGGTGGGGCCGGGTGCGCCGGTCAATCCAGGCCGGCACGCAGCGTGTGCAGCACCTCGCTGTGGAACTCGCGCCGGTACAGCACCCACAGCACAAAGGCCGTGGCGGCCATGAAGGCCCAGGCCGAGACGAACCAGGCCACCACGGCGAACGACAGGTAGTAGGCACGCAGCCCGTCGTTGAAGGTTTCGGCGGCCAGGCCCATCACGCGGCCGGCGCGGTCGGCAAACAGCTCATGCTCGGTCTCGTCGGCAAAGCGGCCCACCTCGGGCGCCGCACCCACCATCACCACGCCGAAGCTGTACTGGCGGATGCTCCAGGTGAAGCGGAAGAACGCGAACACGAAGATCGCCGCCAGCGTGGCCAGCTTCAGGTCGAACACCAGGGCCGAGGTGCGTGCGGCAAACGGCAGCTCCTGCACCAGCCCGCTGGCCTTCTCGGTGGAGGCCAGCGCGGCCAGCAGGCCGCCGATGATCAGGATGCTGGTGGAGGCAAAGAAGGACGGGCTGGCCGACAGGCTTTGCGCCACGGCCGAATCGACGATGCGGTTCTCGCGCCAGGTGACCTGCAGCATCCAGCGCCGCCGCCAGCGGTTGGTGGTGGCCAGGATCGACGGCCGCACCTCGGCGCGGCGCTTGGACCACAGGGCGTAGCCCACCCAGCTGGCGAAGAACAGCGCCAGTGCCAGCCAGTCCTGCGGGGGCAGCAGTTCAAGAGGCTTGGCCAGCAGCAGGTTCATGGGCGCGACTGTATGCGGCCTTGGCCCTGGCCTTGGCGGCCAGCGGCCTCAGAGAATCACCGGCTCCGGCTCCAGCCGGATGCCAAAGCGCCCGTACACGCTTTCATGGATCGCCCGCGCCAGCGTCACCACCTCGGCCCCGGTGGCGCCGCCGCGGTTCACCAGCACCAGCGCCTGGCGCTCGTACACCCCGGCAC
>CAYPDO010000597.1:0-3236 GCA_964409495.1 uncultured Bordetella sp. | reverse complement strand
GCCCCGAAGCCGCTGCCCCGCAAGGCCCGTCGGAAGGAGCAGCCTTCAGTGGCCTGACCCCGTACCATGGCCCCATGAGCCGCGACGGTGGATTGCAGAGCAATCGATGGCTCCAAGGGCTTGCGAGCATGGGCCGGTTCGCAGTCGTTGGGATGGCCCTGCCACTCGCCCTGTACTTGGCTGGTTCAGTGCCAGGAGTCATCTTCACCGGATGGCTCATCTTGGCGACCTTCCTGCTCTGCCCGCCATACGTCTTGTTCATGGCGACGGCTGCATGTGAGCCTTTCGACCGCTGCACGCTGGAGACGCTGGCGCTGGTCGTGCTGCTAAACGTCATTCTGTACGGCCTGCTCGGCTTCGTTTGGGGAGCGAGCCGGAGACCCAAGCGGTAGCCCCTCGAATGTTTGGGGCGAAGTTCTGAGAAGGTATCGGATGAGCCCACCTCGCGCTCTTCCCCCCGTGGCCCCCTCCACTTCCAGCAGCACAACCGCCAGGGACCCCGCCAGCACACCCGCCCACCCCACCCCACCCGCCAGGGCAGCCAGCAGGGCCCGCCCCAGGCCGCCGGGCAGGGCCGCAGCAGGGCAGCCAGCACCAGCACCAGCAGGACAGCCGGCAGGGCGGCGAGCAAGACCACGGCAGCCGGGCATCGGGTCAGGCTGTGGCATCGGCGCCACCCGTCCGCACCTGGGGAAGCTCCCGCCCGGTGGACTGACCGAGGCCAGGGAAGGGGGCCGGCCAGGGCCTGACCGAGGAGCTCGCCGACTGTCCTGGGGTCCCTGTCTGTGGACTGTCTCCGCCGCTCAATCGTGCGGTTACGGGGACGCATGGTCATTGCCTCACAGCAGGGCCAGACCTGGGCACAGTCCGCCCCGCCGCGCCGTCGCGGCAGCCCTCAAGGACACCCCAGCATGACCCCCGCCGCCCGCTTCGCCCTCGCCACCATGTCCACCGTTGCTAGCGCCTGTGCCTGGGTCATTGGCCTGGGCCGTGACATCACACAGCACCGCCTGACCGATGACGAGTGCGAGGCGCAGGGCCTGCCCGAGGGGTCAACCCTTCCGGCTGTCCATGTGGCCCCGCTGGCGGGCTGCCCGTGGTGGTCGGTGGACTGCTGGACGGATGAGGGCGACAGCAGCCCCGGTGCCTTCTGCTTCAACCTCAAGGCCTTGGGCTGCCATGTGGAGGTCTTCAGCACGGCACGCCGTCTGGGGGCCGCTGCAGCCTGAGCCAGCAAGGCAACCGCTTGGGCCACGGAAGGACCTTCGGCGAATGCGCCGTGGGGATCAGAAGTTGTACCTTCCGGGCCACCCCTGCCGGATGCCTCTTGATTGGATCAGAAGATACTTGACTGGCAATGTGATGCAGGATCAGAATTGACCAATATCTTCTGATCCTTCTGACTGACCATGGCTCACATCGCCTACTTCCGTGTCTCGACCGCTGACCAGTCCATCGAGTCCCAACGGGCCGCCCTGCTGCCGCCTGGGGCTCAGGGCTTCGACCGTGAGTTCAAGGACGAGGGCGTCAGCGGGGCCACCCAGGCCACCCAGCGGCCCGGCTTCGGGTCCCTGCTGAAGTACATCCGCGAGGGTGACACGCTGCATGTCTACGCCGTGGACCGCCTGGGCCGGGATGCCATCGACGTCCAGGCCACAGTGCAGGACCTGCAGCGCAAGGGCGTGCGCGTGGTGGTCCGTGGTCTAGGGGACCTTGGCTCTGAAGCTGGCCCGCTCATCCTGGCCGTTCTGGCTCAGGTGGCAGCCATGGAACGGCGCCGGATCAACGAGCGCACGGCAGCCGGCCGGGCTGTCGCTCAGGCCAGCTTGGCAGCCACCGGCAAGACCCACAAGGGCGCCGCCAGCATGGGCCGGGCCCGGGGTCGGGTGGCGAGCACCGAGGATGGCAAGGGGCAGAAGGTCGCGCGCACTGTCGATCCTGCCCAGGTCGTGGCATGGCGCACCGCCCAGGCCGCCAGCATCCAGGCGACCGCTGATCACTTCGGCATTGGGTCGGCCACCGTCAAGCGATACCTGAAGCAGGCCGCTGCCTGACCGCCTGCCACCCGACACCCCCAGCAAGGCCCCTAGCGGGCCTTCTGCGCTTCTGGATGGTCGATTGGCTAGGGTGGTAGCCTGAGCGGTTATCGACGCCCCTACGCGAGTGGCTGATTCGTAGAGGACCTCACAGGTCCTACGTAGCCCGGCGCATGTGGCGTGAATCTGTGAGGACCACCGCCAGCAGCACCAGCAGGGCCGCCGGCCGGGCTGTCTTCCCGGGCCTGTCGAGGCTACCCGCCGGGTTGCCCAGTCTGGGTGGCGAATCGCCAGCAGTGACAAGGACTTAGCCCGGCCCAGTGCCTAGACCCCGCCCATAGCTCAAGGGCGAAGCCCATCCCCTCTAAGGTTCCCTTTAAGAGCAGCCTGCAGCACAGCCCTTCCACCGACACCAGACCACAGGAGCCAAGGACCATGGCAGTCAAGACCACTCCCCCTCCTGGTTCGATGACGCAGAAGCAGGCCAGAGCGCAGGGCCTGACCACCTTCCTGTCCATGACCATCTGTCGCAAGGGTGGATGCGACACCTTCCACCGCTACACAGCAGGGTTCGGCTGCATGGCCTGCAAGGCCCGCCAGGATGCCCGCAGGGAAGCCACGAAGGAGGCCCGAGAGGCTGCCACCAGCCGCAGACGTAGCCAAGCCCAGATCAAGGCATGGGCACGCAGGAGGGCTGAGGAAAGGGCCCTTGGGGCAGCCCAGGCCAAGAGGCAGGCAGCCCAGGCCAAGGCAGCAGCGACCCGAGCAGCGAACAAGGCAGCACGGCTGCAGCAGCAGGCCCCGCAGGCGTAGTGTGCCCATACCGCCGCCCCCGCAGGGACCCCATGGGATGCCCTGCCGGATGACCTGGGGCCTGTGGTCAAGGCCGCTGGCCTGTGCGCTGGTGAGCCGTTCGATGACAGCCCGCCCTGGTGAGTGGTCCTACCTGCAGCAGCAGGAGACCCGCCAGGAGCCCGGCGACCGTGCCCCCCGGGAAGCAGTAGGGGACCTTGTCAGGTGCGAGCAGGCAGCCAGCCCTCAGCACCTGTTCTTTTCATCTTCCGCATTGTGAGATGAAGCGAGGAAAGGCAGCCGGCCCGGGGTCCCCGCAGGCTCATGCCCGCCAGGAAAGCAAAAGGCCCCGGGGCAGTTACGCCGCAGGGCCTTCATTCTTGCACCCACACCATGCACCCACGGGAT
>CAYPDO010000596.1:0-3250 GCA_964409495.1 uncultured Bordetella sp. | reverse complement strand
GGGGGTGCACCGATCAGGCGGCTGACCGCATGGCGCTCCATGTACTCGGACATGTCGAAGCGGATCAGCTCGATGCCCAGGATGTAGGCCAATTGCTTGGCCACCTCGGTCTTGCCGACGCCAGTGGGCCCGCTGAACAGGAAGGCGCCAATCGGCTTGTCGGGCTTGCCCAGGCCGGAACGCGCCATCTTGATCGCGGCCGAGAGCGCCTCGATCGACTTGTCCTGGCCGAACACCACGCTCTTGAGATCGCGCTCCAGGCTCTTGAGCTTGTCGCGGTCATCGCTCGACACGCTGGCCGGCGGGATGCGCGCGATCTTCGCGACGATCTCTTCCACCTCGTTGCGCGTGATGGTCTTCTTCTGCTTGCTCTTGGGCAGGATGCGCTGCGCGGCACCGGCCTCATCGATCACGTCGATGGCCTTGTCGGGCAGGTGGCGGTCATTGATGTACTTGGCCGACAGCTCGGCCGCGGCCTGCAGCGCGCCCAGCGCGTACTTCACGCTGTGGTGCTCCTCGAAGCGGCTCTTCAGGCCCTTCAGGATCTCGACCGTCTGCTCCACCGAGGGCTCGACCACGTCCACCTTCTGGAAGCGCCGCGACAGCGCCGCGTCCTTCTCGAAGATGCCGCGGTACTCAGTGAAAGTGGTGGCGCCGATGCACTTCATCTGGCCGTTGCTGAGCGCCGGCTTGAGCAGGTTGCTGGCGTCCAGCGTGCCGCCCGATGCGGCGCCCGCACCTATCAGCGTGTGGATCTCGTCGATGAACAGCACCGCATGCGGGTTGTCCTTCAACTGCTTGAGCACACCCTTCAGCCGCTGCTCGAAATCGCCGCGGTACTTGGTGCCGGCCAGCAGCGCGCCCATGTCGAGCGAGTAGACGTTGCTCTGCGCCAGCACGTCGGGCACGTCGCCCTGGGTGATGCGCCAGGCCAGGCCCTCGGCGATGGCGGTCTTGCCCACGCCGGCCTCGCCGACCAGCAGCGGGTTGTTCTTGCGCCGGCGGCACAGCACCTGGATCACGCGCTCGACCTCGGCCTCGCGGCCGATCAGCGGGTCGATCTTGCCGTCGCGCGCCATCTGGTTGAGGTTCTGCGTGAACTGCTCGAGCGGCGACCCCTTGCCACCGCCGTCGGCAGCCTCTTCCTTTTCGGCCTCCTGGCCCGGCTCGCTGGGCTTGGACGGCTCGGGGGGCTCGCTCTTCTTGATGCCATGCGCGATGTAGTTCACCACATCGAGGCGCGTCACACCCTGCTGGTGCAGGTAGTACACGGCATGCGAGTCCTTCTCGCCGAAGATCGCCACCAGCACGTTGGCGCCGGTGACCTCCTTCTTGCCCGAGCCGGTGCTCTGCACATGCATGATCGCGCGCTGGATCACGCGCTGGAAACCGAGCGTGGGCTGGGTGTCCACCTCCTCGGTGCCACCCACGGTGGGCGTGTTCTCCTTGATGAAGGTGGTCAGGCTCTTGCGCAGGTCATCGAGGTTGGCCGCGCAGGCCTTGAGCACGTCGGCGGCCGACGGGTTGTCCAGCAACGCCAGCAACAGGTGCTCGACGGTGATGAACTCGTGGCGCTGCTGGCGCGCCTCGACGAACGCCATGTGCAGGCTGACTTCCAGTTCTTGCGCAATCATGCGGCCTCCATAATGCACTGCAGCGGATGCCCGGCGCGGCGCGCCGCGGCAAGCACGAGTTCGACCTTTGTGGCGGCAACGTCCTTGCTGAAGACGCCGCAGACCCCGCGACCCTCATGGTGGATCTTCAGCATGATCAGCGTGGCCGCTTCCAGATCCAGCTTGAAGTATTGCTGCAAGACCATCACGACGAATTCCATCGGCGTGAAATCGTCGTTGAGCAGCACCACCTGGTACATCCGCGGCGGCTTGGTGCGCGCGGATTTCCGCTCGGCCACCACCGCGCCAGCATCGTCCCTTCGCGGGGTGATGGGGGGCTGGATCGGCGGAATCGGCGGATCGTCCTGAGGCATGAATTCATTCTACTGAGTCGCACGAAAGGCCGTCGTGCTGTCAGGCATGTTGCACCAGTTGGCGCGTTCCCAAGTCGCGAAAAGCGTCGCGACGACGGCGCTCATGGCGACCTGAGCATGTGCCGTGCCTGCGCGCCCGGTCAGCGCGAGGCATCGGCGGGTGATCACCAAGCCCGCACAATCTGTGGGGAAAGTGCGATCCCGCTTCGCCTAGGGCTCCCGATTGACGGTCTTTCCGCGCAATCCAGACAATCTGCTCACCCTCATGTTGTGGGTGTATTTGGGGAGCTTTACATGGCGACTGGCACTGTCAAATGGTTCAATGACGCCAAGGGTTTTGGATTCATTGAGCCCGATACCGGCGGGCCGGACGTTTTCGCGCATTTCTCCGCCATCGAAATGGACGGCTTTCGCACGCTGAAACAAGGCAGCAAAGTCAGCTTCGAATTGGTCGAGGGACCCAAGGGAAATCTGGCACGCAATATTCGCGCGACGATCTCCCAAGAAGTCACCGCCTGACGTCCGGACGCGCAGCGTTCACTCGGCACGGGCCCGCAGTTGCGGGCCCTTGTCGTTTCTGGCGATCTCTGGAACAAAAAAGAAAACCCCCCGGTACGCCATGCGCGCAGCGGGGGGCTGGCCCTTCATGATCCGCAGCGCTCAGCCGCGGATCGGTCCGGTGGACATGCTCACATGTGGTCGATCATCACTTGGCCGAAGCCCGAGCATGACACCTGGGTCGCGCCATCCATCAGGCGGGCGAAGTCATAGGTAACCTTCTTGCTGGCGATGGACCGCTCCATCGACGCGATGATCAGATCGGCCGCCTCCACCCAGCCCATGTGGCGCAGCATCATCTCGGCCGAGAGAATCTCGGAACCGGGGTTCACATAGTCCTTGCCGGCGTACTTGGGTGCCGTGCCATGGGTGGCTTCGAACATGGCCACCGAATCCGACAGGTTGGCGCCGGGGGCGATGCCGATACCGCCCACCTGGGCGGCCAGGGCGTCGGAGACATAGTCGCCGTTGAGGTTCAACGTGGCGATCACCGAGTATTCGGCCGGTCGCAGCAGAATCTGCTGCAGGAAGGCGTCGGCGATCGAATCCTTGACGATGATGTCCTTGCCCGTCTTCGGATTCTTGAACTTGCACCACGGGCCGCCATCGATCAGTTCGGCACCGAACTCACGCTGGGCCAGGGCATACGACCAGTCACGGAAGCCACCTTCGGTGAACTTCATGATGTTGCCCTTGTGCACGATG
>CAYPDO010000595.1:0-3269 GCA_964409495.1 uncultured Bordetella sp. | reverse complement strand
CCACGGCGATGAAGAACAGGCCCAGCAGCAGGCCCTTGAACGGCTCCAGATCAGTCTCCAGCGCGCGGCGGTATTCGCTCTCGGCCAGCAGCACGCCGGCCAGGAAGGCGCCGAGTGCCATCGACAGGCCCGCCGCCTGCATCAGCGTGGCCGTGGCCACCACCAGCAGCAGTGCCGCGGCGGTGAAGATTTCGGGCGTCTCGCTGCGGGCAATCCAGCGCAGCGCCGGGCGCAGCAGCAGGCGGCCACCGAACACGATGCCGGCCACCACGCCCAGGGCCTTGGCGGCGCCCCACCAGCCGCCGCCTTCGTGCGCGGCGCCGGCCGGTGCCGCAGCCAGCAGCGGCACCAGGGCCAGCACGGGGATGGCCGCGATGTCCTGCAGCAGGGCCACGCTCAGCACATGCTGACCCGACGAGGTGGCGCCGAGGTTGCGCTCGGCCAGCACGCCCAGGCCGATGGCGGTGGACGACATGGCCAGCCCCAGCCCGGCCACCAAGGCGACGCGCCAGTCCACCCCCGCTGCCACCGCCACGCCCAGCATCAGCGCGGCCGAGCCCAACAACTGGAAGCTGCCGCCGCCGAAGATCGGCCGGCGCAGCGCCCACAGCCGGCGTGGCTCCAACTCCAGGCCCACCAGGAACAGCATCAGCACCACGCCAAACTCGGCCACATGCAGGATGGTGGTGGTTTCGGTGACCAGGCGCAGGCCCCAGGGCCCGATGGCGATGCCCGCGGCCAGGTAGCCGACGATGGCACCCAGGCCCAGCAGCCGGGCGATGGGCACGGCCAGCACCGCCGCGCCCAGGTAGACCGCGCTGGTGGCCAGCCAGTTGCCGTGTTCCATCGTCAGGCCTCCACGCCCTGCGCGGTGGCCGCCGGCACCTCGCCCGGGCGCTCGCCGGCCGGCACGGCGCAGCCGGGGCAGGGCGGCAGGCCGGCCAGCTCGGGCCAGCCGGCGGCCTCGGGCCAGCTGCGCAGGCGCTGCACGAAACCCTGGGCAAAGCCGGCGAGGGCGGCGGCATCGGCCTGGTGCGCGCCATGCAGCACATGCGGCGGCAGGAAGCGCATGCCGGTCAGCGCGGCGGCCTGCTCATATGGCGGCAGAAAGGCCTGGAAGTGGTAGCGGTTGTGGCCCGCCGGCCGGTACGACGCGGCGCTGCCGCCGGTGGAGCACACCAGCCACAGGTCGCGCCCGGCCAGCGCCGTGCCGCCCGGCCCGTAGGCCCAGCCGAAGCTGAACACCTCGTCGAGCCACAGCTTCATCAGCGGCGGCATGCCGTACCAGTGGACCGGGTGCAGCCACACCAGCAGCCGTGCCTGCGCCAGCGCGGCCTGCTCGGCGGACACGTCGACCAGGTAGTCGGGGTACAGCGTGTACAGCTCGCGCAGCTCGATGTCCGCGCCCTCGGACGCGGCGGCGCGGGCGGCGCCGATCAACGCGCGCGTGACGCGGGATTCCCCCAGGTGAGGGTGGGCGGCGATCACCAGAATTCGTGGCATCGTGGGCAGGCGCTGGGCGGTGGGAGAGGGCGCTCTCGTAACATACCAGCATGCAATGTATGGGCCTGGAGCAGTTATGCCGGTGATCGCCGTGGCGAATCCCAAGGGTGGTGTGGGCAAGAGCACCTTGGCCACCAATGTGGCGGGTTGGCTGGCGCGCCAGGGCCATGCGGTGATGCTGGGCGATCTTGATCGGCAGCACAGCGCACGCGGCTGGCTGGCACTGCGCCCGGAGGGCCTGCCGCCCATCCGCGGCTGGGAGGTGATTGACGGTGGCGACACCGTGCGCCTGCCCAAGGGCACCACCCACGCCGTGATCGACACCCCGGCCGGCCTGCACGGCAAGCGGCTGGAGGCGGTGATGAAGCTGGCCGACAAGCTGCTGATCCCGCTGCAGCCCAGCCCCTTCGACATGGCCGCCACGCAGGCCTTCTTGCGCACGCTGCTCGAGCACAAGCGCGCCGATCGCCTGCAGGTGGGCCTGGTGGCCATGCGCGTGAAGGAACACACCCACGCCACCGAGCACCTGCACGAGTGGCTGGCCAGCCTGCAGCGCCCGGCGCTGGCGCAGCTGCGCGACACGCAGAACTACGTGCACCTGGCCGCGCACGGCCTCACGCTGTGGGACGTGGCCCCCGGCCGTGTGGAGCGCGACCTGGCGCAATGGCAACCCATCCTCGACTGGCTCAGCGCATGACCTCCCCTGACAGCCCCATCCCCCCTGGCCCGGTGCACATCGCCGCGCTGGCCTCGCTGCAGCAGCGCGTGGGCCAGCACCTGGCCACCAGCGACTGGGTGGCCATCGACCAGGCGCGCATCGACCAGTTCGCCCAGGCCACCGGCGACCACCAGTGGATCCACGTGGATCCGGTGCGCGCGGCGGCCGGGCCCTTCGGCACCACCATCGCACACGGCTTTCTCACGCTGTCGCTGCTGCCGCTGCTGGTGGGCGAGACGGTGGTGATCGACGACGTGCGCATGGGCGTCAACTACGGCCTGAACAAGGTGCGCTTCCCGGCGCCGGTGCCGGTGGGCAGCCGGCTGCGCGCCCAGGTGCTGCTGCTGGCCTACGAGCCGATCGCCGGCGGCGCGCAGCTGACCATGGCCGTGACCATCGAGCGCGAAGGCAGCGACAAGCCGGTGTGCGTGGCCGAGGCGGTGTCGCGGCGCTACACCTGATCCCCTGCGCCGGGGCGCGGCGCCATGCAGGAGGAGGACGCGACATGAAGGTGCTGATGCTCGACGATCACCCGCTGATCCTCAGTGCGCTGCGCCAGATGCTGGAGGCGCAATCGCCCGGCATCGAGGTGGCGGCGGCCGAGACGCCCGAGCAGGCCCAGGCCCTGCTGGCCGCGGGTGGCGCCCCCTTCGACCTGCTGCTGCTCGACCTGAAGCTGGGCGACGATGTCGACGGCTTCGACGTGCTGGCCGAGCTGCGCCAGCAGCACCCGGAGCTGCCGGTGGCCATCGTCTCGGCCACCGAGCGCCTGGCCGACGTGGTGCGTGCGGTGGACATGGGCGCGATGGGCTTTGTGCCCAAGCGCTCGTCGATGGCCGAGCTGGGCGAGGCGCTGGCCATGGTGCTGGCCGGTGGCGTGTTCATCCCGCCGGCGCTGCTGGAGCTGATCGCCCGCATGCAGGGCCGCGGCGACCTGGGTGACACCACCATCACCGCGGCACGCGCCCAGCTGGCGGCGGCCGACGCCGCCGAGGCTGCGGCCCGCGCGGCCGCCAGCGCGCCGGCGCCCGGGGCTGCCGCCGCGCCC
>CAYPDO010000594.1:0-3277 GCA_964409495.1 uncultured Bordetella sp. | reverse complement strand
CAGGTTCACGATCCAGTCGACCAGCACGCCCCCGCCCTGGCCGCCGAGCGCCAGCACGGCGATGTTGAACTGGCGCGGGGGGCGCATCTCGGTTGGGCGGGTCATCGCAGCGGGGCAATCTCAGGCAAGGGGTAGAGCGCACGGCGCGCGCGGCTGCGCTGTTCACGCGCCTGCAGCCAGGCCACCAGGGCGCCGCCCACGTTCGCGCGCCAGCGCTCCCAGCGGCTGGGGTGGTGCACGGTGTGGGCCTTGTAGAACGATGGGCACAGCACGGCGGCATCGGCCACCTCGCCGCAGTGGCCGCAGGCCACGCAGTGCTCGTCCACATGGGCCACGGGGTCGGGTTTCAGCGCATCGCCGCTGGGCGCCAGCGTCAGGCTGGGGCAGCCTGAGACACGCATGCAGGCGTGGTCGCCCGAGCACACGGCGGCGTCCACGCCAAAGCGCTCTTTCACGACGCGCTGGCCGGCCTTCAAGGCCTTGGCGCGCTGCGGCTTCTCGCGCCGCTGGCGGTTCAGCATGCATTCGCTTTGCGCAATCACCACCTTGGGGCCGGGCTCGCGGCTGGTGAGGGCCTCGCGCAGCGCGGCGCGCATGGCGTCCACGTCGTAGGTGCGGGTGAGGGTGCGCACCCAGGTCACGCCCACGCCGCGCACCGCCTGCTCGATGGGGTGCTGGGTGCTGCGCTGCGGGTTGATCGCGCGCGATGACGGGATGTCCTGCCCGCCTGTGGCGGCCGAGTAGTTGTTGTCGACGATGACAAACACGTTGTCATGCCGGTTGAACACCGCGTTGGCAATGCCCGAGGTGAGCCCGTTGTGCCAGAACCCGCCGTCGCCCATGAAGGCTAGTGCCCTCTTGCCCGCCCCCAGCTGCCGCCCGGCGGCAAAGGCCGATGCGCTGCTGGCGCCCAGGCCATAGCCCATGGTGGTGGCGCCCAGGTTGAAGGGCGGCATGATGGAAAACAGGTGGCAGCCGATGTCGGCCGAGACATGGTGCGTGCCCAGCTCGCGCTCCACCAGCTTCAGGCTGCTGAAGATGGGCCGCTCAGGGCAGCCCACGCACAGGCCGGGCGGGCGCGGGGGCAGCAGCGAGGGGGCGGGCGCCGCGGCGGGCGCAGGCGACACCACGGCCGCCGCCGGGTCGGCCAGGGGCCGCACGGCCTGCGCACGCGGGGTGGGCA
Organism: uncultured Bordetella sp.; assembly: GCA_964409495.1. GTDB lineage: Bacteria > Pseudomonadota > Gammaproteobacteria > Burkholderiales > Burkholderiaceae_C > Pseudaquabacterium. Next base: position 2,094 of record CAYPDO010000594.1, on the reverse strand, counting down.
GGGCCATGGCCACTGGCGCGGCAAAGGCCGCCGGATGGTGCTGGCGCAGGAAGGCGGCGATGCCGTCGCGCAGCGTGGCCACGGTGTAGTCGCCGCCCATGGGCAGCAGATCCTTGCCGTGCAGCTGGGTGCTGATGCCGTGGCGGCTGAGGGTCTGCTGCAGGTTCTGCGCGTGGTAGTCGGGCTGGCCTTCTTCCACCACCAGCACGGCGCGCTTGCCGCGGCAAAAGCGCAGCACCTCGCTGTCCACCAGCGGGTAGGCCACGTTCAGCACATACAGCGGCACACGGCTGTGGCCGAACAGGTCACCCTGCTCCAGCAGCTGCAACGCGCGCTGCACGTTGTTATACAGCCCGCCCAGCAAAATGATGCCCAGGTGATCGAGCTCGCCGTCGACAAAGTCGTTGAGCTGGTGCTCGGTGATGTGGCGCACGGCGGCGGGCCAGCGCTGCTCGATCTTCTCGCGCTCGTGCAAAAACGATGCCGGCGGCAGCACGATGCGGTTCACATCGCGCTGCGGGTTCTCCAGCGCATCCTTCAGCGTGAAGGTGGGCTGGCGGTTCTCACGCGTGATGAAGCTGCCATGCAGGTGGCACGAGCGGATGCGCAGCTGCAGCATCACCGGCGTGTGCGTGGCCTCGCTGAGCGCGAAGCCGTCGTGCACGGCCTGCACGATGGCTGGCAGGTTGGGCCTGGGGTCCAGCAGCCACATCTGCGACTTCATCGCAAAGGCATGGGTGCGCTCCTGCATGATGCTGGAGCCCTCGCCGTAGTCTTCGCCCACGATGATCAGCGCGCCGCCGGTCACGCCGCCCGAGGCCAGGTTGGCCAGCGCATCGCTGGCCACGTTGGTGCCCACGGTGCTCTTCCAGGTCACGGCGCCGCGCACGGGGTAATTGACTGATGCCGACAGCGCCGCCGCGGCCGCCGCCTCGCTGGCCGCGGGCTCGAAGTACACGCCCAGCTCCTGCAGGATGGGCTGGGCATCGGCCAGCACATCCATCAGGTGCGAGATCGGCGAGCCCTGGTAGCCGGTGACATAGCCCACGCCGGCTTCCAGCAGGGCCTTGGTGACGGCCAGGATGCCCTCGCCGCTGAAGGTGCTGCCAGCCGGCACGCGCAGCTGCTGCACCTCGCTGGCAAACGAACGCTCAGCCATGGTGTTGGGGGATGGAGTTCAGCGCCGGCTGGAACATCAACGCTGCACCAGCGCCAGCACCCGCAGCGGCGAGCCCGAGCCGCGCTGGATCTTCAGCGGCGCGGCCACGATCACCGCGCCGGTGGGCGGCAGCAGGTGCAGGTTGGCCAGGCACTGCAGGCCGAACTTGTTGGCGCCGTGCATCAGCGTGTGGCAGGGGTAGGCCGTTGGCCAGGCGTAGGACTGGCCGGCATCGGTGTTGATGGTCTCCACGCCGAAGCCGCGCACATCGCGTTCCTGGATCAGCCATTCCACCGCGGCCTGGGTGGGGCCGGGCGTGTGGGCGCCGTCCTCGCGCATGTTCACGAAGGCGGCCGGGTCTTCCAGGCGCTGGGCCCAGCCGGTGCGGAACAACAGCCAGGCGCCGGCCGGGATGCGGCCGTGCTGCGCCTCCCAGGCCTGCAGGTGGGGCACATCCAGCAGCCAGTCGGGGTTGGCGGCCACTTCGGCGCTGGCATCCACCACGCAGGCCGGGCCGATGAACTGGGCGGGGTCGATGGTGTCCACGCTGTTGCGGGCGTGCTGGCTGCCGGTGACCCAGTGCACCGGCGCGTCGAAGTGCGTGCCGGTGTGCTCGCCGCAGGAAAAATTGTTCCAGTACCAGCCGGGGCCGGCCTCGTCGTACTGCGAGATGCGCTCGCTCTTGAACGCCCACACCTGGCCGAACTGCGGCGGCAGCTGCAGCGCCGGGAACTCGGACGACAGGGTGTGGCTGAGGTCGATCACCTGCAGCGCGCCGCTGGCGATGTCGGCGGCCATCTGGGCCAGGGTGTTGCTCATGCGGAAGGCTCCTGCTGTGACGGGGTTGAACGGGGAACACGCGGCGCCATGCGCCTACAGCGCACCCAGCGCCTGCGCCAGGTGCACGCGGCAGGCCGGGTCGCCCTGGTCGAGTT